>JAGCCY010000029.1 GCA_017651385.1 Lachnospiraceae bacterium | reverse complement strand
TCAAGTGCTTCTCTTAAGACTATTGCCTGGCTTTCGATCACTGCCTTAACGCTTTCGTTCTGGGCTGTGAACTGAGCTGTGAGTGCACCTTCGTGATTGGCTGATATCCTTACGCTTACATTGCCGAGCGATTCGGGATGAAGCCTTAAGCTGATCTCGGTTGTTTCGGGGGTAGTCTCGACTTTGATCCTTTCCGTGATCTGATCGATTATCGCCTGTGTCTGTTCCGTTGAATAATTTACATCAACTTCGGAAGTGTTCAAAACTTCTTTTGTTCTTTCGACAAGCTGTTCCATGAATGTTGCCGCTTCAGGTCTTTCAATGTGATCCGCTGCGGGTCTTTCAACGATCTCTTCGCTCTCATCCGATCCGGTGAGATCTGAGTTTTTGTTTTCTGTCTGTGCGTTGTTGTGGATCGAGAAGTTCTTGACTTCGACTGTCGGCTCGTCCTTAACTTCGGCGTTTTCTTCGTCCTTAACTTCGGTGTTTAAGTTTGTCCTAACCTCGATACCTTTGTCTGATACGTTCTCGATAAGCTTCGGTTCATCGGCTGTCACTTCCTTTGCGGGAAGCTCTTTTGCAGCTTCATTGATGACGCTTAAGAACTCTTCGGGAACGACGTTCAACTTATCCGTAAGTCCTTTGACCGCTTCGTTAACCTTTGCTTCAAGGTCGCCTATCATTTTGTAGAGATTTTCATCCGTTACAAGACTTATCGTACCTTCCGCTCCGGTAAGCTCAATCGCTATAGCGGCTGCATTTTCGGGATTTAAGAGTGCCATAAGGTTAAATCCGAGACTGTTTAATGCTTCGATCAGTTCCTCTTCCGTTACTTTGAAAGCTTCTTCATATTCCTTTGCGATACCTTCGACCGCACTTTTTAAAGTGCCGACCTCCGTATCATTGGGCTCTCTTGAGTCCGCCTTCTCAATGCTGGAAGTTTTTTCTTCCGGTTTGGCTGATATTTCCTTTTCGGGTTCTTTGGCTGCTTCTGCTTTTTTCAAGGCTGCATTCCGATCATCGGATGACTTTAACTTCTGAGGTGTTTTCACCTCTTCGGCAGGCATCTTCTTTTCGGTTGCCTCCATGAAGCTTGAGAAGTCGGCTTTTTCAACCTTACCGGTAAACTGTGCTGAATTCATCCAGGCCGCAAGTCCTGCGCCAGCTGAATTCGATACCTGGTTACTGGTCATTGAGTTCCTCCTCTCTTCAGTTGTCAATGTGCTTTTTATTTCGGGGTAATCTCATACCCAATATATTTATCGGTTCGTTCTTTTATAAACTTAACCCTCGGGGTCCATAATTTTTGTAAGCTTTGCCGCAACCTCTTCATCCATGGCTCCGAGTATCTTTCCGCGCGTATCGGAGTCCATTACCCAGAGGATCCTTGCAGCAAGCTGAAGGTCATCGGTCATCGCTTCAAAGATCGCTGCGGCCTGTTTGGGCTTCATTGCCGCGTAAGCTGCGGCATAATCCTTGATCTCTTTATCCTCTTCAAGCTGCCTTGTAACCTGCTTATACAAAGCCTCGGCGGTCGCGGGATCCATGCTCTGATAATACTTCTGGTATTCTTCGGGACCGGGACCGTTATCCGCATACACGACTTCTTCGTAGAACTGATCCTTGATGCGCTGGAATTCGATCTGCATGTTTTCGAATTCCTTAAGTCTTTCAACTTCCGCACGAAGCTGCGTAAGCTCATCCGAGTCATAATTGTTGACTTCCTGTGCATGCTCAAGTTCAAGTTCCAGAACCTTTATATAATCGACCGCTTCCTTAAGGCTTGTATATCCGCCGTAAGCATTCTCTTCCGTCACTTCGGTGTCGCCGCCCGACGGCAGTATCTTGTTGATGACCGGAACGTCTTTTAAAAGAGGAGTCAATATATCGGAGCCGAAACCGCCCACATCCATTTTTATGAGAAGGCACAAAATGGCAAGCCATACGATAACGATGACTGTTGTAACAAGAAACGAAGAAACTCCGCCTCCGGAATCTTCTTCATCCTCGATCTCGGCTTCGCGCTTGGATATTTCTTTGGCGCGCTTTTTTATGTCCTGCTTCTGCTTCTTTTCTTCCTGCTTAAGCCGTTTTCGCTCTTCTTTTATTTTTTTCTTTTCCACATCTGCGGGTGAATCGGTCTTAGCCATAAGTCTTCCTCATTATCGCGATACTACATAACTTCAACTTGCTTTTGTCCGTACACAAAACTGTTGTGTTCATCGTTTTCGACAGCCTCCGCATGTGCTTCTTCTGCCATGAATTCTTCGAAAGCGCGCTCGCGGAGCCGTTCATAAGTCTTTCTTTCCTTCATTGCTTCCACGAGTTTAAGCCTTTCGGCCTCAAGTGCCTCCTCGGCTTTTTTAACGTTGTCTTCCTGTTCTCTTATATATTCCTTGATGGTCACTATGGAATCTTCATTGCCTAAAATGTCCCTTACCACCAATACCTTTGTACGCATTGTGCGTCCTGCGTCCTCGTAAAACGCTTTACGATCGTAAAGCCCCGCAAGTTTTTGTTCTTCCTCGTCAAGTCTCTGCCTTGCGCGTGCAAAGTTCATCCTCTGCTGCTCTTCAAGTCTCGACTTAAGATTCAGAACGCTCTGAAGCCTGAAATTGAATCTTGCCATTTATAAGCCCTTTCAAAACTATGCGAGTATAGCATTCAACCCCGCTACTGCTTCCTCGAAGGTTTCTTTTTCATCTGTTTCCTGAAGCAAAAACTCATTGACAAGTTTTATCTTGTCTATTGCTTCGTCTATTTCGGGATTGCTCCCTGCTCTGTAAGCCCCGATGTTTATAAGGTCTTCCGCATCGGCATAGGTAGCCATGATGTTCTTGACCTGGCCCGCCGCTTTCTTATGTTCTTTTGTGCATATCTGCGACATACATCTTGATATGCTCGCAAGCACGTCTATCGCAGGATAATGATTCTTCTGGGCAAGCTTTCTGTTAAGTACGATATGCCCGTCAAGAATGCTTCTGGCCGTATCGGTGATCGGTTCGTTAAAATCATCACCGTCGACGAGGACCGTATAAAGCCCCGTGATCGAGCCTTTATCACTCCTGCCCGCTCGCTCTAAAAGCTTTGGCATTTCCGCGTACACGCTCGGCGGATAACCTCTTGATACCGGAGGCTCGCCGCTTGCAAGACCTATTTCTCTCTGTGCCATCGAGAAACGGGTCAGCGAGTCCATCATAAGAAGGACATCCTTACCCTTATCCCTGAAGTACTCTGCTATCGCCGTAGCCGTCTTTGCGGCTTTTGTACGTTCAAGTGCGGGTCTGTCGCTCGTGGCGATCACAAGTACCGAACGTTTCATACCTTCTTCGCCAAGGTCGCGTTCCACGAACTCCCTGACCTCACGGCCACGCTCTCCTATAAGAGCTATCACGTTGATGTCGGCCTTTGTGTTCCGGGCAAACATACCCAGCAGAGTGGACTTTCCGACACCGGAGCCCGCGAATATACCGATACGCTGGCCTTTGCCTATTGTAAGAAGTCCGTCCACGGCCTTAACTCCCAGCGGAAGTACTTCATCTATTATCTTTCTGGACATCGGATCGGGCGGAGGTGCTTCGAGCGGATATGTCGCTCCCTTGATCTCCACACCTTCCGGCGGATTGCCCAGACCGTCAAGGCATAATCCCAAAACATCATCACTAACCAGCACTTCCAGAGGATGATTGTCATTTTCGACCACGCAGCCTATGCCTATGCCTTCGACATTGCTGTACGGCATCAGAAGCGTTTTTCCGTCCCTGAACCCGACTACTTCGGCTATTGCAAGCTTCTTGTCGCCGGTCTTTGAAAATATGGTACACATATCACCCATCTTGGCATCGGGGCCGTAGCTTTCAATGGTAAGACCTACGGCATTTGCGATCTTGCCCTGGGATTTATAGAACGGACGGCTTTCCAGTTCTTTGTATTTTAGAAAATTGATATCGCTTTCAAGTAACATTACCGGTCCTCATATGAAAGAACATGAAGTACTCTTGATAACTCCTTTAATTCCGTATCTATCCCGCAATCCATGATCCCGTACGGAGTCTCTACCCTTGCCTCACCCGGCTTTAGGCTTTCTTCGGGACGGATCTCGGGTTCTTTGGTGAAGTTGGTCCATTCAAATATCTGCTGCTTGACACCCAAAAGCATGTTGTAATCCTTATCGCTTACGTGGATGATGATCTCCTCATTGATCCCGAGACTGCTGAGTGCTTTTGAGATCAAAGCGACCATGACATCTCTCTGGATAAAGAAATTGTCTCCGAAAACCTTTGTATATACACCTGTAATGACATCTACCATTTTGGGCTCAAGTGCTTTGACGAGCTCATTATAGTCTCTGTTTAAATTCTCTTCCTTCTCTTTAAGTGCCGCCATTTTCTCGGCGTACTCCGTTTCGGCCTGTTCTTTGCCCTCGTTATAGCCTTCTTCGTAGCCCTCTTTCTTTGCATCGGCTCTTAAATTCTCGATCTCTTCCCTCGCGATAGCTTTTACCTGTTCTATTTCATCCAGGGCATCCTGCTTCATTTTCTCTATGTCTTCGGCCGTTTCTTCGGGTACCTCGGGCTCCGGATCTTCCTGCATTTCAGGATTGTCCCTGTCAGCCAGAAGTTCCGCCATTGCAACGGGATCGACGGAGTTTCCGTCTTCATCCGTATAGCCGCCCGGCACATCAATATCCGGATCGATTTCCCTTAAAACACCCGAAAAGCCTTCTAACCGTTTGGCTACAAGGCTGTTGGAGTCTATGACTTTAGTGTTCTCCGGGGAGAACTGTATGAAATTTGCCTTATAAACATTAGACAACTATCTCGTCTCCTCCGCCTCGGGAAATAACGATCTCGCCCGAGTCTTCAAGTTTTCTGATGATATTTACTATCTTCTGCTGTGCTTCTTCAACATCCTTCATACGAACAGGACCCATAAAGTCCATATCTTCCTTTATCATTACGGCAAGACGCTTTGAAAGGTTGTTGAATATAGCGGTCTGAACCTGTTCATTGGCCGACTTAAGTGCGATCGCAAGGTCGTTGTTGTCGACATCACGCAGCACTCTCTGGATCGCTCTGTCTTCGAGAAGAAGAATATCTTCGAATACGAACATCTTCTTTCTGATCTCGTCCGCAAGTTCGGGCTCTTCGATCTCGAGAGTTTCCATGATATGCTTTTCGGTACCGCGGTCTACTGTATTCAAAATGTCTACAACCGCATCTACGCCGCCGATGATCGTGTAGTCCTGATTGATGAGCGATGCAAGCTTTGATTCGAGCACTTTTTCCACTTCCTTGATAACTTCGGGGCTCGTTCTGTCCATAACGGCGATACGTTTCGCTACATCGGACTGTCTGTCCGGAGGAAGCGCCGATATGATAAGAGCCGACTGCTGAGGCGAAAGATACGAAAGGATAAGTGCAATGGTCTGCGGATGCTCGTCCTGAATAAAGTTAAGCAGCTGCGATGCATCCGTCTTTCTTACAAACTCGAAAGGCTTAACCTGGAGCGAAGCCGTAAGTTTTCCGATAACATCGACCGCCTTGTCGGAACCGAGCGCTTTTTCAAGCAATTCCCTTGCGTATCCGATACCGCCTTCCGCGATATACTGCTGTGCAAGGCAGATCTCGTAAAACTCACTCAATACGTCTTCCTTAAGCTGCGGGGTGATGCTTCTTGTATTGGCAATTTCAAGCGTCAGTTCCTCTATTTCCTCTTCCTTAAGATGCTTAAATATGGAAGCGGAACGTTCGGGTCCCAATACGATCAATAAAATTGCCGCTTTTTGTAAGCCGTTTATCTTTTCTTCATACTGTCTTGGCATTTTCCATTAGCCCCATTCTTCGTTTAGCCAGTTCCTTAAGAGGTTTGCTACCGCTTCGGGATTTTCGTCTACGAATTT
>JAGCCY010000255.1 GCA_017651385.1 Lachnospiraceae bacterium | reverse complement strand
GGAAGGATTTTTCGCTTTCTTTTAAATACGTCGCAAGTAATTTCTTTGCGTCTGCCATACCTATGATGCTTCCATCACCTTCCGGTCCGTGATGCTCCAAAAGACCGGCATAAAATAATGTAAGTGCTTTTTTGGGTAAATTGGAAATTGTTTCGATAAGGTTTTCCAGCGCATCTTCCGCATTGTTATCTTCTGCGGCGCCCTGAATCATTCCGCCTTTAACAAACATGTCCATTACGGATTTTGTACATTCGTCATATAATGACGCTTCTATGGTAAATTCCAGAGTATATTCTTTTTTATTAATCGTTATTCTTTTCATTTTTTCTCCAAATTAAAGAAAAGGGAAAGCAGCATGTAAACGCTGCCCCTCCCTTTGCTTTTTATGCTTCTATTACCACTACTTTACATTCGTCAGCATATGTAAAGCCCTGATATGTTGTAGTTACCTTAACTGATGCAGTTCCTGCCTGTTCTCCGGTCACTTCTCCGCCATCTACGCTTACTATTGAAGGATTTGAACTCGACCATGAAACGGTGCCTCCCGAAGGCCACGTAGTCGCATGTAATGTTTCTGTTTCGCCTGCTTCGATAGCAACCGCATGTTCATCGAGTACAACTCCCTAAGCTGTAGGTTCGATGGCAGTATCCTGACCTTTGTATTCCTCAATGGTAAATGTAATCTCTATAGTCTGAAGCGCATTTTGTGAAAACTCGGGCATCGGAAGTTTTTGCGGCGGTTGGGCGATGACAAAGAAAGCTTTGTCGTTGTTTGGCGCCCATACTTCAAACCATGTTCTTAATGGTGTCGGTTCGCTTTTTCCTATGTTATATGCCTCAATCATTTCCTCAAGCTGTGCAACAACTTCAGGGGTTGTATTAAATGTTACCGACCATGTACCGCCGGTATCCTGTCTTCCTGAAACATATCTTGAAACATAATCTTCAAGTGCAGAAGCATCAATCTGTTCGACGCTTAAGCTTATTCCCGCAATACTGTTGCATCGCTCAAGCTGAGTAAAAGCAGAAGGTTTTTGACCTGCCACGCTTTCAACCGCATATCCGAATTTCACACCAAGTGTGCTTAGACCTGCTATTGTAGCTGCCATAGATTTTCTCCTTTCGATAAGTATTAAAAAACACATCCTTTCGGATATGCTTTCTTTCAATGATTAATTAACTATATTGTCGCCGCTTCCTATTAATCTTCGACATCTTATAACACCCCAGGCTATCTTGTCATTATATTTGGTAAGCGGCATTTCGATTATATTAAAATGCAAAGCTTTCATCTGAGAAACGGCATCTGCGAGTATATCACGACATTCGGTCTCGCTCGTATCTGTCCAGACCTGGATCTCAATTGTACAAAGAACTGCATTTACACTTTCGTTTGTCAAATCCTGTCCTCTTTCAATCGGAGTAAGTTCCTGCATAAAAAGTGTCGGAAAATCGGTGGGAGTACCGTTTTCGCTGAATGTATTTTCGTTCTTTGTCGTACAAAAAAGATACGGATATTTCTTTTTTAACATATATTCAATTTGCGTAAATACCCTGCTTTGAATCTGCGTATACCAGTAATCAGCCACTTTCACTCCAATAAATCAGTTCGTTTGAAATACTTCTTTTGCAATGTTTTCAATTTCTTCGATAATCGTTTTGCTTGCCGTAAACATGGGCATTGTAGCCTGTGTTCCGTAAGAGCGTATCGCATCGCCGTGTTCATCTCTGTAATACCAGAATCCCGGTTCCGGTACATGTGTCTGATCGGGAAAAGTTCCGGGGCCCAATCCGAACTCGCCTGCTTTCGGATTGCCCGTCGGATTAAAATAATTGCCCGCTCCGAATTCCCAGGCAAGATGCGGGTAAAAAACTCTTCCGTCCTTGTTTACGTGAGGCTTACTCGTAATCGATATTGTGCCTTCCGTCAATCCGTCTGAAGTATTAAAAGAAACAGAAAAACTCGCACTTCTTTCGGCATCTCCCTGACCTTTTGACGAAAGAGTAAGCATGGCTGCATTTACTCCTATATCGGCAAGTCTTTTTACGAACAATTCGTTTTTATCCATAAGAGAATCACGGTATTTTTCCAATTCCTTAATAGCCCTGCTTATTGACATTGCATCCCCTCTTGACGAAGATGGCGAAAGAGTTATTTTGATTTTTTTCATATAACGGATACCAATAATGCTTTATAAAAATGTCGACCTGTTTTCTGTATTCCGACGATTCTGTAATCGGCACTGCCTTCATCCACTTCACCGATCGGAGGAACAGAATCTTTCCAGATAAGAGTATTGATTTCAAAAGGATATTCGTTCTTTTTGTAAGTCATTTTACATATCCCTTTTGCTTCAATACCAAAAGCCTGCAGTTCGTCTTGGGTTAAATCTCCTGTAATCGAATTAAAAAACTTTACGGGAGGATAAAATGAATCGGGAGTTTCACCGGCCTTCCTCGGAACTCTGGCTCCGTCAGGCATACGATCGAAAATAACATTTCCGTAATAATCTCTTTCGTAAATGGGTTCTCCCGGTTTTGGAAGTGAATAATACATTTCCTGTTTAACTCTTTTGGGTGTTCTCATATCAAGTTCTCGCTATGGGAATAATCCCTGTAAAAAGCTTATCTCTGTTCAGGTAATGAATCGATTCGCCGTCCGCAGAATATCTTGTCTGACCTTCCGCTCCGATTTTTGTATAATCATAAAGGGCGATTGAACGAATATTGGTATAATAATTATTCAAGTCCTTTATGATCATCTCTTCGGAATAACTTTCCGGATAATCTCTTGCTCTTCTTACTTCCCTTAATGCATTCGACACTTTTACTTCAAGCATTTCCGAATCAAAATCAGTTTCGTTTTTAAGTTCGATCGTTAAATCGGCTACTATTGCCGAAACAAGATTATTAATCATTTATAATACGCTCTCCCGAATCGATTTTCCTGCTGCCTCTCCTTCTTTCGCCTTCATCTTCCATGATTTTGTCCTCGTCATCCGTCACGTTTGATAAAGGTCTTATAAGTACTTCGCCTCTCATGTTTTTTCTCGTTGACAATTCTTCAATCCGTTCTCTTTTTCCGAATCCCCTGTAAGGATATCTGTCGCCGACTTTGTATTTTCTTTTGTCATCCTTGTCGGTAAAACTTTTAATTACAACATATTCCATAAGTATCAATTGGATATTTGGTGCATATTAACTCAGCAAGTTCTAAAGGTATTCTTCCTTTAAACGCTGCATGATCATAATCAAAAGAAATATCTAAATTCGATAAATCTATTTTCATTTCTTTGAATGCATCTAT
>JAGCCY010000254.1 GCA_017651385.1 Lachnospiraceae bacterium | reverse complement strand
CAGCGAAGCAATGTCGACTTTCCCGAACCTGACGGTCCGATTATCGATACCACTTCACCTTCTTCGACATATATCGATATATCCTTAAGGACATCGGTATCGTCGAATGACTTTATAGCGTTTTTGATCTCAAGTACTCTTTTTGCCATACCGCGTCCTCCTAATTGTAATAATTTAATTTCTTTTCGATCTTGCCCATTGCGAAATCGACTATGGCTTTAAATACAAAGTAGAACACGCCTGCGACCAAAAAAGGCACAAAGCTTGTCTGGGAATTGGCGATCTGCTTTCCGATGGTAAACATTTCCTGATAGGAAACGGTAAAAGCCATTGACGTATCCTTAACAAGCGTCACGACTTCGTTTGTAACACTCGGCATGATACGTTTGATGACCTGGGGAAGTATGATCCTTAGAAATGTCTGGGCTTTTGTGTATCCGAGTACTTCTGCTGCCTCATACTGACCCTTTGAGATTGACTCGATACCGCCACGGTATATTTCCGCAAAATAAGCGGCGTAATTGATCGCAAAAGCGATAACTACGGGAATCAGCTTATTTCTGGATACGGTTACCCCGAAAAGATAATAGGGTCCGTATGTGACCGCAAGCAGCTGAAGCATAAGCGGTGTTCCGCGAAGAACAGAGATTATAAACCGGGTTACGCCGGATATGATCTTATTCCTGCTCATGCGCAGAAGCGCCACAAACATTCCGAGCGGTAATGAAAAGATCAATGTGAGGAAGAAAATAGCACAGGTCCTTGTAAGACCTTCGGCCATTTTAGCGACCATTACCCATAAAGACATAAAAACCTCTTTCCAATAACATTTATTCCCGGAAGCGCATGATACACCTCCGGGAAAAGAATGATCTGTCTGTTTTTATATTACCGATTATTTAAGAAATACAAGACTGTCTACGATATCGGGATACTTAGCGGCGATCTTTGCATATGTTCCGTCTTTTACAAGTTCTGCCACAGCGCCTTCGATCTTTTTGCAAAGCTCTTCATCGCCTGCGCGGAATGCTATACCGTACTGCTCTCCGCCGAGTTCTTCGTCAAGGATCGTAAATCCTGCGTGCTCCGATACATAGCTTGCTGCTACGGGATAATCCACAAATACCGCATCGGCTGCACCGCCGTCGAGTTCTGTAAAGCACTTAAGGAAACTGTCGCATGTAAGAACGCTTTCAAATGTTGCCGAAAGATCCGAAAGTTCGTCGTTAAGAAGTGCTTCACCGGAAGTACCTAACTGTACTGCCACGATCTTGCCCGCAAGATCTTTTGAAGATGTGATACCGCTTCCTTCCTTAACAAGTAAAACCTGAGAATTGTCAAAATAAGGAGCTGAGATCACATATCCTTCTTCCTTCATACTGTCAAGGATCGTCATACCCGACCATACACAGTCGCATTCTTTTGCGTCAAGCTGTACAAGCTTTTCATCCCAGTTTACTTCAAATACTTCAAACTCATAACCTAACTTTTCGCATGCTGCCTTACAGATCTCTACGTCAAAACCGGTGTAATTGCCGTCATCGCCCAGATAGCTGAAAGGCGGATATTCGGGGTCGATACCCATGATAAACTTATTTGAACCCGCTTCATTTTTGGCACCGCATGCCGCAAAACTTAACACAAGCACTGCAGCAAACATTATTGATAATAACTTTTTCATAATAGATATCCTCTCTTTTTCATCACTTTAGTGCGATAGCATATTAACATATTAAATTTTGGATGTAAAGATTTTTCCGTTACCTGCGGATGATATACTTACATATGGGATTTCCGATCGAAGAAAACTTCTCTTCGTATTCGGTCATAATATTGTCTTTGGAAAGTTCTTTGTCCGCATGAAGATCGTAAGTGATGACATCTGCCTTCCATCCTGCGGGTTCAAGCTCCGAAACCGCAAAATCGAAAAGCTCCTTATTGTCCGTTTTAAACTCTATAGTACCGTCTTTACTTAAGATAACGTCGAATCTTTTTAGAAATTCCCTTGAAGGAAGACGTCTTTTTGCGTGCCTGTCCTTGGGCCACGGATCCGAAAAATTAAGGTATATCCTGTCGGCTTCTCCATTATCGAACACATCCAGGATATCTTTTGCATCCATACATATAAATCGTATGTTTTCGGGCTTTTCTTCGATCTCATCCATCTTTTGAAGCGCACGTAAAAGAACGCTTGAATATCTCTCGATCCCTACAAAATTAATATCCGGATACGCTTTTGCCATATCCATGATAAATCTGCCCTTACCCATACCGATTTCAATGAAAAGAGGCTTTTCGTTTCCAAAAAGCCTTCTCCATTTTCCTTTTACGGTTTCGGGTTCATGTATCACATATTCACTTTCAGCTATTACTTCTTTTGAGCCCGGTATATTTCTTAAACGCATGATACTAATTTTCTTCTTTAGCCTTTAAAAGTTTTTCTTCCATTTCCTTTTGAACATTTTCGTCAAAAGAAAGCATCGGCTTAACATCCTTACCCTTTATATTTCTGTCCACATAGTTCTTGGTAAGCTTATATACCAAAGGAGTGAGACTTAATACACCTATTAAGTTCGGGATCATCATAAGACCGTTGAATGTATCGGAAATATCCCATGCAAGCGACGAAGTCATTACAGCACCCGAGATCATCATAAGAACGAAAATAACCTTATAAACCTTGGCACCCTTTACTCCGAATAAATACTCGACTGCCTTCGATCCGTAATGGGACCATCCCATAACGGTCGTGAAAGCAAAGAGAAGGACGGCTAAAGCTATAAACCACTCTCCGCCTTTACCGAATACATTGCCGAATGCCTTTGCGACAAGTGTGGCATCGTTAACGCCTTCTTCCACAACACCCGTTTCAAGATTTATAAATCCCGAAGATAAAACAACGATAGCCGTCATCGTACACACGATCATGGTATCGGCGAATACTTCAAAGATTCCCCACATACCCTGCTTAACGGGTTCGATAACGTTTGAATTGGAATGTACCATAACGGAAGATCCAAGACCTGCTTCATTTGAAAAGATACCTCTCTTGCATCCGTTCTTGATGGCAAGTTTAAGTGCTGTACCCGCAACACCGCCGGCCAAAGCCTTTGCACCGAATGCAAACCTAAAGATCGCTGCAAACATTTCGCCTATTCTTCCGATATGGCAGAACATGATGATAAGTGCTCCGATCACGTACACTATAGCCATAAACGGTACGACTCTTTCCGCAAAAGAAGCGATTCTCTGTAATCCGCCAAGTATTATAAAACCACCGATGAGCATCAATACAAAACCGATGATCCAGTTTACGATCGATACTCCGCCGATCGTTGCGGCATCAACGTTACTGAAGAATGCGGACTGGATATTTAAGGTTATCTTGTTGATCTGACCCATGTTGCCGATACCGAAAGCCGCAAGCATTGCAAATATCGCAAAAATAACTGCCAATACACTTCCGATGCCTTTGCATCCCTTATAACTTCCGAGACCTTCTTTTAAATAGTACATGGGACCGCCCGACCACTCTTTTTCGGAGTTCTTGCGACGGAAATATATACCCAGGATATTTTCGGAATAATTGGTCATCATACCTAAGAATGCAGCGACCCACATCCATAAGACCGCACCGGGTCCGCCTACGCAGATGGCTGCCGCAACACCGGCGATATTACCGGTTCCGATCGTTGCCGCAAGCGCCGTGCAAAGAGCCTGAAACTGCGAAACCGCTCCCTTATCCTTATTATGATGTGTATCCTTTTTAAATACCGATACTATGGTGTTTGTCCACCAATGTTTTAAATGTGAAATCTGGAAGCATTTGGTGATCACTGTGCAGATAACACCGGTTCCAAGGAGCATGATGATTGCAAACCAACCCCACGCAAAGCTGTTGATCGTGTCGTTTATCGACGTCACATTTTCAAGAAACTTTTCCATACTATCTCCTCTCAACTACAAAATTCTCGTGCTACTGCCTCTCTCCCTGATAACACTTTAATGGATTAAATTGTTAAAATAAAATATACATATAAATACTCTTCATGTCAACGAAAAAATGTTGTAGAATGGTTAAAGTCGGAGGAATTCTGTGAAAAAAAGACTGATTCACCTTTTATCGGGTTTACTTATATTAATAATTTCATACATAAATTGCATCCCCGCCTATGCGGATTATCTTGAAGACATGGAAGAGCGAAAAAGCTGGCCCGTTCAGTCCAATCAGATCGAAAACTGGCCTGAAGGACCCGCAATAGGCTCCGCTTCCGCGATCTTAATGGATGCCGATACCGGCATCATCCTTTACGAAAAAAACATCCATGACAAAATGTATCCCGCCAGCACCACAAAGCTTATGACCTGTCTGCTCGCCCTGGAAAAAGAAGGCGCGAGCTTAAGCGATATGGTCGATTTTTCCGTCGATGCGGTTTATTCGGTTTCCTGGGATTCTTCAAATATGGGTATGGACGCCGGAGAATCAATGACTTTGGAAGACTGTCTTTACGGTATCCTTGTTCTTTCCGCCAATGAGGTGTCGAACGCCGTTGCGGAATATGTAAGCGGCGACATTTCTTCGTTTGTGGATCTTATGAATGAAAGAGCCAAAGAACTCGGCTGTGTGGATACCCATTTTAACAACGCCCACGGTTATACCGATGAAAATCACTATACAAGTGCTTATGACCTGGCTTTGATGGGACGCGAATTTTTTAAAAACGAACTTCTTGCCAAAATGTCGAGAACCAGGATCTATCACTGGTATCCTACCGATACGCAGCCCGACGATATATATCTTGCTTCCAAAAACTATTTCTTAAACGGCGGATATAATTGTGAAGGACTTGTGGGTTCCAAGACCGGTTTTACGGATGAATCAAGGCAGGTTCTCGTATCATGTGCGGAAAGAAACGGAATGAGACTTATCTGCGTTGTTATGGAACAGGAAACGCCTTATCAGTACGAAGATACTCTGGCACTATTTAATTACGGCTTTAACAACTTCAGTAAGGTCAAGGTAGCCGATTATGAGACAAAATACGATTTAAAGGATGAACAGTTCTTTAAGACCGATTACGATGTTTTCGGAGATTCCTCTTCTTTTCTGTCTCTTGATCCGACTTCCGAGATCATAATGCCCAAAAACTGTAATTTCTCCGATCTTACAAGCGAGCTTTCATACAGAGACGACGATGAAAATGTACTTGCGGATATCAATTACAGTTATAACGGAAAATATCTGGGTTCAGGTTCTTTGATAGTCGACAGGCACGATGAAACTTCGTTTGTCTTTACCGATGAAAATGCTTTTATGGTGATCGAAGAAGAAAAACCGATATTTATTTATATCAATACCATTGTAAAAGTCATTGCGATAATCGCCGGTGTCCTGGTGATCATCCTGATCATAAAAAGGATAGTGAACAGTTTTCATTTTGCAAGAAGAAGAAAATATATCTTACGTGAATCCAGAAAACGAAGAAAATTTAAGTAAAACAAAAACCTCCGAAGGTTTGATCCTTCGGAGGTTTTATTATTTGTTCTTTTAACTTTATTCTTCGGTTGTATCCTCTTCTTCACCGGAACCGTCTTCAATGTCTTCGTCATCACCGAAGTCTTCGGAAAGACCAAGACCGGTCCTTACCTTTGCGATCTTTGCTACTTTGACGTTTTCATCACGGATATTCATAAGCTTGACACCTGAAGTAATACGGCTGTACTGGTTGACTTCGTTCATTCTTATCTGAATGATCACGCCGGTATTTGTGATCATCATGATCTCATGATCGTCGGTAACAGCCTTAACACCTACTAGCTCACCGGTTTTCTCGGTTATCTTGTAGCATTTAAGTCCCTTTCCGCCACGATGCTGAAGTCTGAAATCTTCAAGTGCCGTTCTTTTACCTATACCGTTTTCGGATACGAATAAAAGCGAATCGCCCTGATGATCCAATTGCATACCTATTACATCATCGTCTTTATTAAGATCGATACCTCTTACACCCATTGCGGTACGGCCCAAAGGTCTTGCTTCTGCTTCATCGAATTCGATACACATACCCTTTCTGGTAACGATAAATACCTTGTCGTTGTGGGTTGTGGTCTTAACTTCGATAAGTCTGTCATCGTCTCTTAAGGAAATTGCATTAAGTCCGTTTTTACGGATATTCGCAAACTCTATAAGCGGAGTCTTTTTGATGATACCCTTTTTGGTGACCATGAAAAGACACTTGTCATCCGAAAATTCATCGATCGGGATGATCGCATTGACCTTTTCGCCGGGATTAAGCTGTAAAAGATTTACCATAGCGGTGCCCCTTGCGGTACGGCTCGCTTCGGGTATCTCATAAACCTTAAGCTTATAAGCTCTTCCCATATTGGTAAAGAACACTATGTATCCGTGAGTATTGGTCATAAGAAGATCTCTTGTAAAATCTTCATCTATGGGCTTAATGCCCGTGATCCCGACTCCGCCTCTGTTCTGTGCACGGAAATTGTCGACTGTCATACGCTTGATATAGCCAAGATTTGTACATGCTATAACAACGTTTTCATCGGGGATCATATCCTCGTCCACAAAATCATAATCATCGGGACCGATGATACTTCTTCTGTCATCGCCGTATTTTGCGGCAATATCTGTGATCTCGGTCTTGATAACACCGAGTAACAGCTTTTCATCGGCCAGGATCGCTTTTAATTCGGCAATGAGCTTAACTAACTGCTCATGCTCCGTTTCAAGCTTTTCTCTTTCCAGACCTGTCAGGGCGCGGAGTCTCATGTCCACGATCGCCTGAGCCTGCGCATCGGAAAGGTTAAATCTTGCTATTAATGAATCCTTTGCTTCCTGGGTATTGGCACTTGCACGGATAATACTTATGACTTCATCGATATTATCAAGTGCGATGAGCAATCCCTGCAAAATATGGTCTCTTTCTTCTGCCTTATTGAGATCGTATTTTGTACGTCTTGTGATAACTTCTTCCTGATGCTTTAAATAATACTTAAGCATATCAAGAAGGTTTAATACTTTAGGCTCGTT
>JAGCCY010000253.1 GCA_017651385.1 Lachnospiraceae bacterium | reverse complement strand
TCCAAGCGGTCCCTTCGAAGCATTGGCGTTTCTGACTGCTGCCGCTGTTCTCTCGACCTGTGAACGGCCCATCTCGCGCTGGACGGGTCTTACGGGACGTTCTTTATCTTCTCTTACAGGTCTTGCACTGCCTGCTTCTTTTTCCCTTACGGGCTGTTCCTGCCTTCTTACCGCTTCAGCGGGAATGCGCCTTACGGTTTTTTTCTTAGGCTTACTTTCATTTTCCACAAAATCGTTCTTCGGAACGGCTTTTACATAGTAGTAATATTCATCGTCTTCAAACTGTACCCGCTCAATCCTGTTATAGTTAAGATCAAACAGGAAATACTGAAGTATTACATTGAGTATGGCCGAAACGATAATTCCGACAAGGAGTCCTCCTACCGAAATGCCCGCAGAAAGAGCGGCATTTCCGATAACGGTCACAAACAATAATGTAAGTTCTCCGACTCCGATCGCGATAAGCCAGCAATATTTTATGGGAAGGCGTCTTATCAGATAAACAACAAGTACGGTAGCCGCAAATGCGGCCGCATATACTATCATGGCCTTATTGCTTAAAATTGCATCTATTATCATCTTAAACTGGCCAAGTTTTGAAGCATCGGTACCCGAAGAGAGTTCTTCGGCATTGCCTGCAATATAATGCAATACCTGATATATGATAACTCCGCATCCCACCGATACCATCGATGAGGGCGTGCCTACAAGGCCCATTGAAACCGGCATTACATACGGAACGTGCCATACAAACGAAAGAGGTGTTAATATTCCTGCGATCGAATCTTTTGAAGCAAATCTGAAATATAAAAGATACAAGACCAGAAACAATGCAAATACCACTATCGCACATTCAAGCGAAAGATAATACATATGGCCTATGATTATAAAACCGATTATTACGATTGTAAGATTCAAGGGTAAAAAAGAACCCGCAAGCGCTATGATAAGTGTTATCGGCGCACTTGCAAGTCTTGGCATAAATCCAAGTTCTTTATTGATCCTGTGAAGTGCCAAAAAAGTCAGAAGAAATTTTAAGATCGGCACCAAAAAAGCTTCATTCTTACCGGCGAATTTCTTAAGCGCCAGCTTTACGCTCATCAGACTCTTCATTGAAAGTTATTTCCTTCCTCATCTTCTTTGTTGTACATTGCACCCAAAAGTTTCAGATTGTTGAAATAACGTTTCAGGTTCTTTTTGGCTTTACCGTATTTTACCGAAAATGCAATGTATACAAGGACGCAGTAAGCAACCGTAAATATCACATAATACTTAAGCATCTTTGCAGCAAGATCCAAAAGATCTATTTTATAAATATTACTCATGAACTCTTCAAAATCATAATAAATGTATGCACCACAAACTATCATATATGCGATCGTTGCACATATGATAGCTTTGATTACCTGGAGACTTACATAGTCGCTTCTGAAGTGTCTTGAAACCGCAACATTTTTACGGCCCTCGTTATCTTCATATGAAGCCATCCGGGTCATGAGTTTAATTCTTTCTTCATTTAACATTCCTATGTCACCTTAAGACGGTATTCCCCCCGGATATCCCTATCCTAAGAAGCGCATTTTCGCTGAATCGCGAGGATCTTTCTTCTCAACTTTCGGTGCCTCGGGCTTAGCTATGGATTGCCTGAAGCCATTTGCAAGATTATTTTTACACTTATCACAGAATCTTCCGCTTCTGATTGGTGCACCGCAGGATTCACAGTTAAGCATAACCATGGAATCGCTTGCAAACTCAAGTCTTTCTTCTCTTATCCACTGCTGGATCTGAGATACTTCAACTTCACACTCGCGTGACGTCTGTTGGATTCCTACACCCGGATTTTTCTCAATATATGACTTGACCTCTTTGAATTTCTCTTCAAGAGCCTCGCGGCATGCCGGACAAAGAATAGGGCCAACCATGTAGTTGAAAAGATTTCCGCACTTCCTACAGTTTCTTACATTCATATATTTCTCCTCCTTGGCAGGTTTAGGTCCCTGCTGCAGTTATAGTGATAAAATATATTTTTTCAACCCCTGACTTTTTAAGTTCACGCGCGAGAGAATCTATGGTGCTTCCCGTTGTGAAAATATCGTCCACCACAATGATTTTTCTTAATTTTACACTATTTTCCTTTACAATAAAAGCCTTTTTCATATTAATTTGGCGCTCTATTTTATTAATTTTCTTTTGAGGAACAGTGTCTTTAATTCTTAATACGAGGTCATTGTAGGTCTGTATACCCGTAAGTTTTGAAAGTTCTTTTGACAGTTCTTCCGCCTGATTGTAACCACGCTTTATATAACGCTTTTTATGTATCGGAACAGGGATAAATCCATCGGGATCGATATGTCTTATAAATTCACCCAGTCTCTCTTCTATCGCTTTTGCATAAAATGCGATATACTCTGGCCGGTTCATATATTTAAACTTATATACGCTCGCCCCTATATAATCATAAGGAAAAACAAATCTTCCGCCGATAAATTCATGTCTTGTGACTTCGCATTCGTCACAATATTCTTTATTGTTTAAAGCCGGTCTTCCGCATTTAAAACAAACCGGTTCTTCTATATATTTTATTCTTTTTAAACAATCCGGACATATTCCGCTTTCATCCTTGATAAGTGCCTTATCGCATATTGCGCAACGCCTCGGAAACAATAAATCCGTGATCTTATTCCGTATATATCTCAATTATTCTGTCCTTTAAACCCGAAAACCTTCTGTTTTCGGTATTGTTGTCGATCATCTCCTGCACGACCTTTGTGCTCCCGAGCATAACAAGACATTGTTTGGCTCTGGTCACGCCTGTATACAAAAGATTTCTGTTTAACAATTGTCTCGGACCTGCCATAACCGGCATAACAACGGCAGCGTATTCACTTCCCTGCGATTTATGCACCGTAATCGCATAAGCAAGTTCAAGTTCATCCAGATCCGAAAACGGGTAGGTGACCCTTCTTCCGTCATCAAATTCCACAGTAAGATTACTGAAAGGCTCCGATATTTCTTTTATCCTTCCCATGTCGCCGTTAAATACACCTGTGCCTGCATCGATCGGAATATTATATTTACCGACGATCTCCCATTCCGCCTGATAATTGTTCTTTATCTGCATGACTTTATCTCCTTCGCGGAAAAGAGTCTCTCTGAAAAGATACTCTTTCTTGCGGGGATCGGGAGGGTTCAGTCTGTCCCTTAAATAATTGTTCATCGATTCCACGCCCAGAAGTCCCTTTCTCGTGGGCGTAAGGACCTGTATGTCAAACGGATCGGCATCCACATATCCGGGCAGCATCCTGGTGATAAGTTCGACCATATTGGCAAGGATCCTCTCGCTGTTATCCCTCTCCAAAAAGAAAAAGTCCCTGCTTTTATTGTCAAATGATATGCTTTGTCCCTTGTTGATCCGGTGTGCGTTTAACACAATGTCACCGCTGCCTTCCTGACGGAATATTTTCTCAAGACGGGTTACCGGGAAACATTTACTTTCAATAAGATCTTTCAACACCTGCCCGGGACCGACACTCGGAAGCTGATCCGCATCTCCCACCATTATAAGCCTTGAACCTGGCATTACGGCTTTAAGCAAAGCATGGAAAAGAAAAATATCGACCATAGACATCTCATCAATGATTATAACGTCCGCCTCTATGGGATTGGATTCATTTCGCGTAAAATTTGCGACAGTATTGTCATCGTCCGGAGACCCGTTTAATTCAAGCAGCCTGTGCAGAGTCTTTGCTTCATAACCGGTAGCCTCCGTCATGCGCTTTGCCGCTCTACCGGTCGGAGCGGCAAGAACTATATCAAGACCGCAATCCTCAAAATACTTAATGAGTGTGTTGATCGTTGTTGTTTTACCCGTTCCCGGACCGCCGGTTATGATACTTACACCGTTTTTTATGGCTTCTTTGATGGCTTCCCGCTGAAGCTCATCTAAACTTATACCGTTTCTTCTTGTGATCCTGTCAATCTCTTTCTCGGCAAGAAGAGCATTTTCACCCTCCGCCTCCTCATAATAATTTTCCGAAATATTTCTTAAGATTGCCGCAGAGGCTTTCTCTGCATTATAGTTTGAATAAGAATAGACACAGATGTCATCATTTGGATCTGACGGCTTTTTCTTAATGACCTTTCTGTCAATTGCGAGATTGTCTATGTGCGGTCTTATACTGTCTTCATCAACGGATATTATCTCAGCTGTTTTTGCGACAAGTGTATTTAAAGGCAGATACATATTACCCTGCATCGTAGCCAATGATAACGTATACAATATGCCGCTTCTTATCCTGTAATCACTGTCCGGTTTTACTCCTACTCTTTTTGCAATTTCATCGGCTGTCTTAAAACCTATGCCGTTTATGTCTTCTGCGATTTTATATGGATTTTCTTCGATTATCGAATAGATCCTGTCGTGATAAACGGAGTAGATCTTGATGGCCAGGTTGTTTCCTATCCCGTATTTCTGAAGAAACATCATTGCTTCCCGATACCCGCGTTTTTCGTGCATAAGAACGCCTATTTCCTGCGCCTTACGCATTGTTATCCCTTTGATCCTTGCAAGGCGTTCGGGCTGCTCTTCGATCAC
>JAGCCY010000252.1 GCA_017651385.1 Lachnospiraceae bacterium | reverse complement strand
TGCGAAGCGGTAAGCCGTGCCTTAAGCGATGAGCTTGACAGGGATGAGTTTATCGATGATGCTTATTATCTTGAAGTTTCAAGCCCGGGGCTCGGGAGACAGCTTAAAAAGGATAAGCATTTTGAAAAAAGCATCGGTGAGGAGGTCGAGCTTAAGACTTTCAAACCGATAGACAAGGTAAAGGAGTTTGAAGGACTTTTAAAAAGCTTCGATGCCGAGACCGTAACACTTGATATTAACGGAAAAGATGTTTCTTTTAACCGTAAAGATATTGCGAAAATAAATTTAAAACTTGATTTTTAAAAACGGAGGAAACCCAAAATGAATAAGGCTTTACTTGAAGCACTTGACGCACTTGAGAAGGAGAAGCAGATTCCCAGAGAGGTATTGTTTGATGCGATAGAGAACTCTCTTCTTACAGCCTGCAAGAACCATTTCGGAAAGGCAGACAATATGAAGGTCGAACTTGACAGAGAGACCTGCGATTATTTCCTGTATGCCGAGAAGGAAGTTGTTGAGAATGTTGAGGATCCCGTTACCCAGATCGGTCTTGAGGAAGCAAGACAGATCAATGCGGATGCGGGTGTCGGCGATACCGTAAAGGTTGAGATAAAGTCACAGGAATTCGGACGTATTGCGGCTCAGAACGCAAGAAACGTCATCACCCAGAAGATCCGTGAAGAAGAAAGAAGCGTTGTTTATAACATTTATTATGAAAAAGAGAAAGATATCGTAACAGGTATCGTACAGCGCTATGTGGGCAACAATATCTCCATAGATCTCGGAAAGACCGATGCTTTACTTATGGAGAACGAGCAGGTTAAGACCGAAACATTCCGTCCCACAGAGCGTATCAAGCTCTATGTGCTTGAGGTAAAGAACACGAACAAAGGACCCAAGGTACTTGTAAGCCGTACCCATCCAGAGCTTGTAAAGCGTCTTTTTGAAGCTGAAGTTACCGAGATCAAGGACGGAACGGTAGAGATCAAGTCCATCGCACGTGAAGCCGGAAGCCGTACAAAGATCGCAGTATGGTCGAACAATCCCAACGTTGACGCTGTAGGCGCATGCGTAGGTATGAACGGTGCGAGAGTAAATGCGATCGTTGAGGAGTTAAGAGGCGAGAAGATCGACGTTATCAACTGGGACGAGAACCCCGGTAATCTTATCCAGAACGCATTAAGCCCCGCTAAGATCGTAGCGGTATTTGCGGATCCGGACGAGAAGACCGCAAAGGTCGTAGTGCCCGATTATCAGCTGTCTCTTGCGATCGGTAAGGAAGGACAGAACGCAAGACTTGCGGCTAGACTTACCGGATACAAGATCGATATCAAGTCGGAGACCCAGGCTAAGGATGCTCCCGGTTTCCGTTATGAAGATTATATCGACGAATACGAAGACGGTGAATACGACGAGGATTACGACGGTGAATACGAGGACGGCGAGTATGAGGAAGGCGAATACGAAGACGCTGAGTATACCGATGAAAATCCCGATGAGGAGACTTCCGGCGAGGATTGAGAATGGAAAAGAAAATTCCTTTAAGACAGTGTGTCGGCTGCGGTGAGAGGAAAGATAAGCGTACGCTTATAAGAGTCGTACATACCAAAGAAGGCGAGATCACGATCGATTTTAAGGGCAAGGCGAACGGAAGAGGCACATATATATGCAGGAAGCGGGAGTGTCTTAAAAAGGCATGCAAAAACAAAGGCTTTGAGCGCGCATTTAAGGTTGCCATCCCCGAAGATGTATACAACAGTTTGATAAAGGAGTCAGAGGCATTTGAGGAATAAGATTTTATCGATGCTGGGCCTGTGTCAGAAAGCAGGGAGGCTTAAAAGCGGCGAGTTTGCCGTTGAGAGCGCAGTAAAAGGCTGTGAGGCATATCTGGTCATTCTGGCCAAGGATGCGTCGGCCAATACAAAGAAAAAGTTTAATGATATGTGTTCGTTTTACGAAACGGATATTTACGAATACGGCACAAAAGAAGTGCTGGCGGCGGCGATAGGACGCGAAGAGCGTGCCGTGCTGGCCGTATGTGATGAAGGCTTTGCATCATCCTTAGAGAAACTGTTAAAACTGTCAGAGGAAAATTCGGAGGAGTAGTGAAATATGGCGAAAATGAAAGTACATGAGTTGGCAAAAGAACTTGATATAAAATCCAAGGATATCATTGATTTTCTTGCAGAGAAGGGCATAGAAGCAAAGGCCGCACAGTCCTCCATAGAAGATGATGCGGTCGAGCTTGTAAAGAAAAAGTTTGCAAAAAAGGCCGAAAAGCCGGAGAAGACCGAGGAGGAAAAGAAGCCCGCAAAGGCTGAGACTCCCGTAAAAGAAGCTCCCGCAAAAGAGGCTTTAAAGGCTGAAGGAAAGCCCGTTGAAAAAAGACCGGCTCCCGCAAAGGAAAATGCACAGGGTGAAGTTCCGAAGAAAAAGAAGATCATATTTGTAAGCAATCCGCACAATTCAAATATGCCCGGACAGCGTCCTCAGGGAAACAATCAGGACAGACGTCAAAGACCCGATCAGAACCGTCCGCAGAATCAGGACAGACGTCCAAACCAGGGAAGTAACGGAAGCCGTACGATCTCGGGTAATGCATATGCTGCTCCGCAGCTTGTAAGAGTCCGTCCCGAAGCACTTAACAGGATCCGCAATAACGCAGCGGATGCACAGGATGTTAAGCCGGAAAGCACGGCACCTGTTAAAGAACATACCGAGGATCAGGCACCCAAGAGAGAATTCTTAAAGGATATCCATACAGAGAGACCGCAAAGACAGGAGAGGGCCGATCATGCGGAAAGACCCGAAAGGACAGAGCGTCCCGAAAGAAAAGACGTTTCCGACAGACCGCAGGGCGAGAGAAGAGAACGTCCCCAGGGTGACAGAAGACCCATGCAGGGCGGAGACCGTCCGGCATTTAATAAGGACCGTCAGGGACAGGGAAATCGTCCGCAGGGCGACAGAAGAGAACGTCCTCAGGGCGGAAGCCGTATATCGTTTGCAGGTCCTCAGGCAGCACCCGCACCCGGCGGTAATTCAAGAAGAGACGATAAATACAAGAATAAGAATTACGACAATAAAGACGTTGAAAGAAAGCAGTCCGATAAGCGCAGAAATCAGGAAAGAGACAACAGAAAGAATCGTGATTTCTTAATGCAGGACGACGAAGAGACGCTTGCAATGAAGCGTCGTACGGGTAAGTTTATAAAGCCCGAAAAGAAGGTTGAGGTCGAAGAAGAAGTGATCAAGGTCATCACCGTCGATGATACGATAACCATCAAAGATCTTGCCGACAAGATGAAGATCCAGCCCGCACAGATAGTTAAGAAGCTTTTCTTACAGGGTCAGGTTGTCAACGTTAACTCCGAGATAAGCTTTGAAGAGGCTGAAAATATAGCGATCGATTATGAGATCATCTGCGAGAGGGCCGTTAAGGTCGATGTTATCGAGGAACTCCTTAAAGAAGATGAAGAGTCCGAAGAGAACATGGTTACAAGACCTCCGGTAGTCTGCGTAATGGGTCACGTCGATCACGGTAAGACATCACTCCTTGATGCCATAAGAAAGACCAACGTCACAGACCGCGAGGCAGGCGGTATCACACAGGCGATCGGTGCATATACCGTTCATGTCAAGGATCGAGACATCACATTCCTTGATACCCCCGGTCATGAAGCATTTACCGCTATGCGTATGCGTGGTGCAAACGCAACCGATATCGCAGTTTTGGTGGTAGCGGCCGATGACGGTGTTATGCCTCAGACTGTTGAAGCGATCAACCATGCCAAGGCAGCCGGAGTAGAGATCATCGTAGCAGTAAATAAGATAGATAAGCCCGCTGCAAATCCCGACAAGGTTAAGCAGGAACTCACCGAGTACGAGCTCATCCCTACGGATTGGGGCGGAAGCACAGAATTTGTAAATATCTCCGCAAAGAGAGGGGACGGTATCGACGATCTTCTTGAGACCATCCTTCTTACGGCGGATATCATGGAACTTAAGGCCAATCCCAAGCGTAAGGCAAGGGGTCTTGTGGTAGAGGCAGAGCTTGATAAGGGACGCGGTCCCGTTGCGACCGTACTCGTACAGAAGGGTACTCTTAAGGTCGGTGACTTTATCTCGGCCGGTGCATGTCACGGTAAGGTAAGGGCGATGTTAAGCGATAAGGGAAAGAACGTTAAGGTCGCAGGTCCGTCCATCCCCGTTGAGATACTGGGTCTTAATGATGTGCCCAATGCGGGCGAAGTATTTATCGCTCACGAAGACGATAAGACGGCAAAGAGCTTTGCAGAGACATTCATAGCTCAGAACAAGGAAAAGAAGCTTGACGAGATCAAGGCAAAGATGAGTCTTGACGACCTGTTTACCAAGATCCAGGAGGGTAACTTAAAAGAGCTTAACATCATCATCAAAGCCGATGTTCAGGGTAGTGTTGAAGCCATCAAGCAGTCGCTTGAAAAGCTTTCCGATGATGAAGTTGTTGTTAAATGTATCCATGGCGGCGTAGGTGCCATCAACGAATCGGATGTTACTCTCGCAAGTGCATCCAATGCGATCATCATAGGTTTCAATGTTCGTCCCGATGCGGTCGCAAAGACAACGGCCGAGCACGAAGGCGTGGAGATCAAGCTTTACAAGGTCATCTACCAGGCAATCGAAGATGTTCAGGCAGCCATGAAGGGTATGCTCGATCCCGTTTTCGAGGAAAAGGTACTGGGTCACGCAGAAGTGCGCCAGATATTCAAGGCTTCCGCGATTGGAAACATCGCAGGTTCATATGTGCTTGACGGTATGTTCAAGCGTGACTGCCTTGTACGTATTTCCCGTGAAGGCGAGCAGATCTACGAAGGCAAGCTTGCATCCTTAAAGAGATTTAAGGACGATGTCAAGGAAGTTAAGGCAGGCTTTGAATGCGGTCTCGTATTTGACGGCTTTGACGCTATGCAGGAACTTGATGTGGTCGAAGCCTACGAGATGGTGGAGGTTCCCAGATAGTGAGAAAGAACAGTATAAAGAATATACGTATCAACGAAGAGGTGTACAGAGAGCTTGCCAACCTCATAAGAAGCGGGGAGATCAAAGATCCCCGCATCAATCCCCTTACAAGTGTATTGGCGGTTGAGGTTGCTCCCGATCTTAAGACCTGTAAAGCGTATATAAGCGTGCTTGGCGATGATGAGGCCAGAAAGTCCACATATCAGGGGCTTAAGAGCGCGGAAGGTTTTATAAAAAGAGAGCTTGCAAGAAGGATCAACTTACGTAACACGCCTTCCATAACATTTATTATGGACAATTCGATCGAATACGGCGTTAACATGACCAAATTGATAGAGGATGTAAACAAATCGGATGATGAATCTGAAAGATGAACTTAAAGGATTAAAGAGCGTTGCCGTAAGCGGTCATATCCGTCCCGACGGAGACTGTGTGGGCAGTACGATGGCGGTATATCTGTACTTACGTAAGAATATGCCCGATATCGATACGCATATTTATCTTGAAAAGCCGGCCGACATTTTTGATGTCATCAAGGACATAGATAAGATAGAGCCGGCAGAAGACGTAGACAGAGAGTTTGATGCCTTTATATGCATTGACTGTTCAAAAGACAGACTCGGTGCCGCCGAAAAGATCTTTGATAAGGCAAAGAAAACGATAAACATCGACCATCACATCACAAACTCAGGTGACGGTGACGTTAACTACATTGATGCGGATGCTTCAAGCGCAAGCGAGCTTGTGTATGATGTTCTTGATAAGGATAAGCTTGATATCGAGATTGCCAAGGCGCTCTATATCGGTATCATCCACGACACCGGAGTTTTACAGTATTCATGCGTATCACCGAAGACGCTTGTCACAACGTCCGAGCTCATAAAATACGGTTTTGATTTTCCCGCGCTCATCCATTCGACGTTTTATGAAAAGACGTATCTTCAGTCGCAGATATTGGGAAGGGCTTTGCTTGAAAGCTTTCTTATGCTTGACGGTAAGGTATCCGTAAGCTGTGTGGACAGAAAGATGATGGAGTTCTATCAGGTTGAGCCTTACGATCTTGACGGTATCGTAAACCAGTTAAGATATATTAGAGGCGTTGAGGTTTCGATCTTCATGTACCAGCTTGCGACGATGGAATACAAGGTAAGCCTTCGTGCGGGCGGAAAAGTAGATGTGTCAAAGATAGCGGCAAAGTTCGGCGGAGGCGGTCATATAAGAGCTGCCGGATGTACGATGAGAGGAAGCTTCTACGATGCGGTCAACAATATAGCGGCCGAGATCGAGGCACAGCTTAAATAAGTAAAAAAGGCCTGGAACATTCGTGTTCCGGGCCTTTGTTGTTTTAAAGGCGCAAATAGGATAAGATAGAAAGCGGTTGGGAGATATAAGATGAACGGTATCATTAACGTCTATAAAGAAAAAGATTATACTT
>JAGCCY010000251.1 GCA_017651385.1 Lachnospiraceae bacterium | reverse complement strand
GCCGAGTTAAGGTGTCGCTTTACGGTACTTTTGGAAAGGCCCGTGAGAGTGACGATCTCATCTATTTTATTGTTATTGCCGTATCTTAAGATCACAAGCTGCTTCTCGGTTGCGGGAAGAGTTTCTATTGCGTCCTTAAGGCGTGCATATTCATCTTTTTGGAAAGCATTTTCTTCGGGGTTGGAAAAAGAATCGGTTCCTATGATCTCATCTAAGAGTTCTGAATTGATATCCGCTGAGTCTCCTTTTCTCTTTTTGTCGATATCGTAGCAGACTCTGAAACTTATCTGGTTGAGCCAGGCCACAAAAAGAGTCGGATCGTTAAGCTTGCTTATGTTCTTGTATGCGAGGATGTATATTTCCTGAACCGCATCCTCCGCAAGATATTCATCGCGAAGATATCTGTTTGTGTAAGCAAAAACCTTGTCCGATGTCAGTGTATATAATTCGGCGAATGCTTCTGAATCACCCTTGGTGACTTTCCTGACAAGTTCCGCGATGTAACTGTGTTGATATTCCATTGTATTCCCCTGAAAATACTTATTTGCGCATTATGGAATTGAACGCAAACTAAACCGCATTGCGGCTACAAAACATATTATAAAATATCCGGCGAAAAAATTAAACATTATTTGACCCCTTTTTCTTTTTTTGGTAGTCTTTTTTATTGTAAGGAGAATTAAAAGAATGTTTGCTTTTATTGATTTTATAAGATCGTCAATATTTCGCGCCGTTACGGTATTTGCGGGAATTGTGGGCGACGATTACTCACTCGTTGTGATCGAAGACGAGAAGACCCCTTTATCCGGTAATATTCCCGGTGTTTCAAATGTAGTAATGCCGTCTGTCATAATCGGCTTTATAATTGTTTTGATCGCTGTTTTGGTAGCCTTTCTTGCAAGAAGAAGGAAACTCATTTCCCGGCTTTGTGACTTAAGGATGGACAAGGGTGTTACCGATACCCGTTATTCCTACTCTTTAAGGAAACTTTCCGAAGAGATCGCGGAACTTGAGTCAGAACTTGCAGCAAATATAAACTTGGAAATTTAACCAAAACAAGTCTTAATTTTGCCTTATTTCTTGGGCATATTGTTGAAAGAACACATATAATTTGTTATAATTAAGGATGCTTACTGTTAAGCATCCTTATTCTTTTTGGGAGGGATAACTGATGGACAGATATGATGTATTGATAATCGGTGCGGGGGTTACCGGTTCTTCGATCGCAAGAGAACTGTCGAGATATGATTTAAAGATCGCGGTTTTGGAGAAGGCTTCGGATGTCTGCGAGGGTACTTCAAAGGCCAACAGCGGTATCGTGCATGCGGGCTTTGATGCAAAACCCGGCACGAAGAAGGCTCTTTTTAATGTAAAAGGGAGTCTTATGATGGAAGAACTGTCCAAAGAACTTGATTTTCCGTACAAAAGAAACGGTTCTCTGGTTCTTTGTTTTTCCAAAGAAGATGAGCCAAAACTTGATGAACTGCTTAAGCGCGGTGAGCAAAACGGTGTGAAAGACATAAGGATCCTTTCGCATGATGAAGTCAAAGAACTTGAGCCGAATGTTTCGGACGAAGTCGTAAGTGCCCTGTATGCTCCGACAGGCGCGATCGTGTGTCCGTTCGGGCTTACGATAGCAATGGCCGAAAATGCGGCTGTAAACGGAGCTGAGTTTTTCCTTGATCACGAAGTTACGGATATTCAAAAAGCCGAAGAAGGCTTTCTGGTAAAAGCGGGCGGAGATAATTTTATCTCAAAGCTTATCATAAATGCGGCCGGTGTCTGTGCCGATATGATCCACAATATGGTATGCGAAGATAAGATCAGCATAGTTGCGAGAAAGGGAGAGTATTGCCTTTATGACAAAAAGGTGGGCAATACTGTTTCGTGTACCGTATTTAAGCTTCCCGGAGCTTACGGCAAGGGCGTGCTCGTGACGCCGACGGTTCACGGGAATCTTCTTGTGGGTCCCACCGCGACCGATGTTCCCGATAAGGAAGATGTAAGTACAACGGCAGAAGGGCTTTCAAAGGTAGCCGAGGACGGTGGAGCTTCGCTTGTGTCGCTTCCCGCAAGATCGGTCATTACTTCTTTTGCCGGGCTCAGAGCCCATGCCGATCAGGGCGATTTTATAATAGGAGAGTCTTCGGTTCCGGGATTTTTCGATGCGGCGGGCATAGAGTCGCCGGGACTTTCTGCGGCACCTGCGATAGGAGTGTACGTGGCGGGTCTTATTAAGGACAGATTATCCGCAAAAGAAAAAGACAACTTTATAAAGACCCGCAAGGGTATACCCAATATGGCTCTTGCCACTGTTAAGGAGCGGCAGGAACTTATAAAAGAAAATCCTCTTTACGGAAGAGTGGTATGCAGGTGTGAGCTTGTGACCGAAGGGGAGATAGTGGATTCGATAAAACGTCCTTTGGGTGCCACCACGCTTGACGGCATAAAGCGAAGGACCAGAGCCGGAATGGGAAGGTGTCAGAGCGGTTTTTGTTCACCGATCGCCGTAAGCATACTGGCAAGAGAACTCGGTGTACCGCTAAAGGACATCACAAAGCACGGAAAAGGTTCCGAATTTGTGGACGATCATAAGTAGGAGGGACGCATAGATGAAAAGAAAAGCAGTGATCATCGGTGGTGGTCCCGCGGGACTCGCCGCAGCGGTATCTTTAAAGGATAACGGGATCGAAGATGTTCTGATCCTTGAGAGAGGTTCGTCTTTGGGCGGTATCCTTACACAGTGTATCCATAACGGTTTCGGTCTTCATACTTTTAAGGAAGAACTTACGGGCCCCGAATATGCGGCCAGATTTATAGAAATGGCAAAGGAGCGGAATGTCGAAGCTTTGCTTAACACCATGGTGGTGGACATTTCGCACGACAAGGTAATAACCTGCATGTCGAAAGACAAAGGTATATTTACGATAGAAGCAGAGAGCGTGATCCTTGCAATGGGATGCAGGGAGCGTCCGAGAGGGGCCTTAAATACTCCGGGCTATAGACCTGCGGGCATATATTCCGCCGGTACGGCTCAGAGATTTGTCAATATCGAGGGAAAGATGCCCGGCAAAGAGGTCGTTATCTTAGGTTCCGGCGATATAGGGCTTATCATGGCAAGGCGTATGACGCTTGAAGGGGCAAAAGTAAAGGCTGTAGCGGAGATCATGCCTTATTCGGGAGGTCTTAAGCGTAATATAGTCCAGTGTCTTGATGATTTCGGTATTCCGCTTAAGTTAAGCACAACGGTGGTGGATATTAAAGGCAAGGACAGGGTAGAATCCGTAACACTTGCAAAAGTTGACGATAAGATGACGCCGATACCGGGAACCGAGGAGGTTATCCCATGCGATACGCTTCTTTTATCGTGCGGACTTCTTCCGGAAAATGAATTGTCCGACAAGATGGGCGTTAAGCTAAGCCCCGTTACGGGTGGTCCCATAGTGGATGAAAGCTTAAATACAAATATTCCCGGTGTGTTTGCCTGCGGTAATGTTTTACACGTGCACGATCTTGTGGATTATGTTTCAGAAGAGGCGACTCTTGCGGGAAAGTTTGCCGCAGAATATATAAAAGAAGGCGAAAGACCGATAAACGGTCCCGAATTTAAGATAGAAACCGGTAAAGGCGTAAGATATACCGTTCCGGTCACTGTTCATCCCGACAGGGCTCCGGAGCTTACAACTGTCCGTTTCAGAGTCGGAAATGTGTATAAGGATCCCGAGATATGTGTATATATGGGAGATAAATGTGTACTTCGGCGCAAAAAACAGATATGCGCCCCCGGAGAAATGGAGCAGGTCATCATAAAAAAGGCCGATCTTAAAAACCTTAAAGACGGTGAAAAGATCGTTGTCTGTCTTGAAAATGTACTGTAAAGGGGAGGACATATATGGAGAGCAAAACTTTAACCTGTATTAACTGCCCTATGGGTTGTCAGGTGACGATCACATATGAGATGAAGGACGGCCGCATCAACGAGGAGACCATGACTGTCACCGGAAATACCTGCCTGCGCGGAAAGACTTATGCGATATCCGAAGTTACAAATCCGGTGCGTACAGTGACCGGTACGGTGGGACTTTCAAACAGAGAGTTAAGAGTAGTGCCCGTCAAAACAAAGACTCCGGTTCCGAAAGATAAGGTACCGGATGTCGCAAAAGCTTTGGCCGATGTTAAGGTTGAGGCGCCCGTACATATCGGAGATGTTGTGATAAAAAACGTCTGCGGTACCGGAAGCGACATAGTGATAACTGATAATATCGAATAATCGTAAAGGGGATTACATTAATGAAAGAATATGTTATGGCACTCGATCAGGGTACTACAAGCTCAAGATGCATTCTTTTCGATAAATCGGGAAACATTGTCAATATGGCTCAGCAGGAATTTAAGCAGATATATCCAAAGCCCGGCTGGGTTGAGCACAATGCGATGGAAATATGGTCTTCACAGCTTTCGGTTGTGCTCGAAGCCATGGCGCTCGTGCATGCCACTGCGGATGACATTGCCGCGATAGGTATCACAAATCAGCGTGAGACGACCATCATATGGGACAGGGTTACCGGAATGCCTGTTTATAATGCGATCGTATGGCAGTGTAAACGAACCGCAGATTATATAGAAAAAGTCAAGGCAGAAGGCATGACGGAGACCATCCGAAAGAAAACGGGTCTCATTCCCGATGCTTATTTCAGTGCCACAAAGATAAAGTGGATACTTGACAATGTTGAGGGTGTAAGGGCAAGAGCCGAGGCCGGAGAGCTTCTTTTCGGTACGGTAGATACCTGGCTTTTATGGAATCTTACAAAAGGAAAGGTTCATGTCACCGATTACACAAATGCATCGCGTACGATGCTTTTTAATATCAATACGCTTGAATGGGACGAGGAGCTTTGCAAGTACTTTGACATACCGATGTGTATGCTTCCAAAGCCCATGAAATCTTCAATGGTGTACGGATTTACCGATAAATACGTACTCGGCGGAGAGATACCGATAGCGGGTATAGCCGGCGACCAGCAGGCAGCATTGTTCGGACAGTGTTGTTTTGAAGAGGGAGAAGCCAAGAATACATACGGTACGGGATGCTTCCTTTTGGTAAATACGGGAGATAAGGCCATTTTTTCCGATAACGGACTTCTTACAACTATCGCTGCGGGAGAAGGCGACAAGCCTCAGTACGCGCTCGAAGGAAGCGTGTTTGTGGCCGGAGCGGGAGTCCAGTGGCTCAGAGACGGTATGCGAATGGTCGAGACCGCAAGGCAGACCGAAGAGTTTGCAACGGTGGTACCCAATACCGCCGGAGTGTATATAGTTCCCGCATTTGTGGGACTCGGTGCCCCGTACTGGGATCAGTACGCAAGAGGGACCGTTGTGGGCGTCACAAGAGGATGCAAAAAAG
>JAGCCY010000250.1 GCA_017651385.1 Lachnospiraceae bacterium | reverse complement strand
CTTATATCAAACGGATTTTCCGTAACGGGTTCTTCATAGATTATATCGATCTCCGCATCCCTTATCGCATAGTTTCTTGAAAGGATCTTCCCGCCTTTTTCGCTTATATACATACAGGCCAGATCTTCGCCTTCCTTACCCTGTCTTTTGGTATTCATATATTAATTTCTGTCCATTTTTCCTTTGATCTTATCCATTGCGTCCACAAATACAAGGATCTCGGCCACAACTTCATAAAGCTCGGGCGGGATCGCATCTCCGACTTCAAGCTTCGACAAAGTCTTCGCAAGCTGTTCGTCCTTGTGAATGGGCACATCGTTATCCTTGGCCGTTTCGAGGATCTTTTCCGCGACAAGTCCCTGTCCGGTCGCAAGGACTCTGGGGGCGATATCATCGGGATCGTACTGAAGGGCAATAGCCTGTTTTGAATTGTTTTTCTTTATCTCATCAGCCATGCTCAAACCCTCGCGTCAAATGAAGTGTCCTGAAGATAAAGATGCTGTTCGTTTGCGCTGAGCACCTGTTCTATGGGCGACACCTTATCTTTATCTGCACTTACGTTTGCCTCAAATGAATACCCCTTTTTTTCGAGTCTTTTCTCAAGAAAATCAAGATGATGTTCAAGAAAGATAAGTGTATCCTCGTCCTTTACGGTAAAATTAGTGGATACATGAAGATCGCTCATTTTTACATAGACATCCGTAGGCCCTAAATGATCCATGTCAAGATGTATGAACGCGCTTACTTCTCCGTCCTTTGCGGCAAGATTCTTTTTATTGGTGTATACGTATAATTCGGAGTTATTATATCCGTTTTCGGTATGGAAAGGGATCTGCACATAAGGGACATAATTGTTAAGGTCATTCATAAACTCAAGATTCTGCCTTAGATTGTTAATGCTGTCCTTTGCGGGATTCTTTTCGGGATTGGAATTCAATATATCAAGTATGTTTTTTGTCTGGTTGTATAACCTGTCGTAAAGATTCCTGATCTCTGTTTTATCCGACAGTTTTTCACTTTCAACCGACCATTGTGAACCAAGGACCTTTTTAAACGCATCTTTTACCGAATCTTTTGACATAAGCTCCGCTACCGATGCAAACGGATTAAGATCGGCTGCCTGCGTTTGGTTTGTAACCTGTGGATTTAAAGATCTGTCGTTTTGCTGATTTAAATTAAAAATATCGTTGGGTCTTTCGCCGATATCGGCCGGCTTTATTTCTTCGCTTATATATGCTTTGGGATCGCTTATATCATTTAAAAGAAGCTTAAAAGCTTCTGCGGGATTCATGCGTGAGATCTCCGCATTATCTTCAAATGAAGGAAGAGTGATACCCGCTTCATGCGCATCATTTATAAGCGAAGCGATCTCTTCTTCGCCAAAGAACACATTTGCCGGATTCCCACCGCCCGAAAGGCTTTCCGCGATCTTTGAAAGATCATTAAGAACATCGCCGGGAATTGCCCCGTTTAAAGAAGCGGGATCCATAGACTTCAATTTATCCGCCATATCGGTTAAAAGATCGCCGGTTATGGTATCAAAAGCCGCCACGACCGAATTTTCCATACTCATATATGCCTTATACTGATTAAGGGAATCGTTTGTGACAGGGATATCCATCTTTTGAAGATCGATGATGCTCTTAACACTTTCGTTTGGATATAAAGCCACATCTTTGTATGACTCGATCAAAGACTGACGGTCTATGGGATTTCCGTATTCCATATTTCGGCCGGTCATTTCAAGACTTCTTTCGTTGATTGGAAGACCCGCCTGTCTTAAAGCAACTTCGGCGGTCTTTTGAATGCTTGTGTTCTGATATAACGGTCTGATCGAAAGATCGTTACCCGAACGCTTTTGAACTTCAAACAGGATATTTGAGCCCTTCTCAAATACTATCTGAGCGGAGTTCTTTGCATTTATCGTAACACCGTTATTTGTGAGGATCGAAAGGTTTTTTCCGGACTGCGACAAGACCTTACCGAGGATCGTATCACCTGCAGTAAGGTTATCTATCATATTAAGTACAGCCTCTTTATTGGCTTCCGATACGGCCTGTGTTACTTCGACGGATTGATTGGAAGTAACTTCGGTATTTACATGTGAAGCCAAAAAATCTGTGTTAATAAGCGGCATATCTTACCTTTCATCTATACAAAATTTTTGATAAAGCTGTTTCTGTGTATCTCGCATTTGCCGTATTTTTTTAGAGCTTCTATATGCTCTGCCGTTCCGTATCCTTTGTTTTTTGAAAATCCGTATTCGGGATACAGTTTATCGTATTCGACCATAAGCCTGTCCCTTGTAACCTTTGCGACAATGCTTGCTGCCGCAATACTGACGCTCTTTGCATCTCCTTTGATTATAGGGACCTGCTTTATCATAACTTCGGGGATGGTGACCGCATCGTTTAGAAGAACATCGGGTGTGACCGACAGTTTACTTATTGCCATACGCATTGCTTCATATGTGGCATTTAAGATATTTATCTCATCTATTCTGTCCGGCCCGGCAAATCCAATCCCCACGGAGACCGCATTTTCATAAATGACCGTGTATAATTCCTCGCGTTTTTTCTCCGATAATTTTTTTGAATCGTTAAGATAAAGTATCTTGCTGTCTTTTGGAAGTATCACCGCACCGGCTACAACCGGCCCCGCCAGAGGACCTCTTCCGACTTCGTCTATTCCGCAGACATATCCCAAATATTCGTACTGCTTTTCAAACTCTTTGAGTTTTTCGGTCCTTTCGACTTCTTTTTGATATTTTTCAAGCCGTTTTTGTTCTTTTAACTCTTTGGCTGTCATAAGCTTATTTAATAACCCCGATCTTTGTAAACGGATAAAATCTCACCCAGACTTTACCGAGTATTTCTTTCCTGTTGACTATACCGACTTCGTTAAACCTTGAATCGCTTGAATCATTACGGTTGTCTCCCATAACAAAATACTGATTATCGTTAAGTTTTATCGGCTTTGCGGCGTTTCCTGGATCTTTTATGACAGCATTGCCGTATGATTCGACAAGTTCTTCATCATTTATCAGGATAGTCCCGTCTTCAAGTATCTGGACCGTCTCACCGGGAAGACCGATAACGCGCTTTATGTATGTCTTGTTTGATCCGTCCCTGAAAGGAAAAACAACTATATCGAATCTTTCGGGATCGTGAAATCTGTAGGATATCTTATTTAAGATAAGATTGTCGCCGTCAAACAAGGTTTCATTCATGGAACTGCCGTTAACTTCCGTTCTTTGTCCCACATATTTGATCAGCAGAAACGCGACTGCCAAAACTGCAAGAAAATATATACTTGTGCTTAAAATGTCTTTTAATCTTGAATCCATATCTTTACGGCCTTTCAAGTGATATTTTTCCTATACTTCCGGCTCTGAATTCGTCAAGAAATCTTGACGCGGCTTTAAAATAATCCGGAACTCCGCCCTTTTTAAGACAGCCTAAAGTCAAAGAAACCTTATCGAGCAATACAGATTCCTTAGTGACAAACTGTGCATCGTCTTCAAGAGGTTTTAATGTATCTTCGTCGATCTTATATCTTTCTTTGATAAGATCGAAATAATTATCGTAGAGATAATCCAGAAGATTTCCGGCAAGTTCTTCAACCACAAGTATTTCATCGTTTATGGAACCGATCATTGCAAGTCTTTTGCCGATTTCCTGATCTTCAAATTTTGGCCAGAGTATACCGGGCGTATCAAGAAGTTCAAGCTCGGGATTTATCTTAATCCATTGCTTGCCCTTGGTGACTCCGGGCTTATCTCCCGTTTTTGTGATGTTCCTTCCGGCAAAAGCGTTTATAAAAGTGGATTTCCCGACATTGGGTATGCCTACGACCATCGCTCTTATGGGTTGATTTTTGATGCCCCTTTCAAGATTTCTCTTTATCTTGTCGGCACACACTTCTTTGACATTGGGTAAGACATTCCTTATGCCTTCTTTTTGTTTTGAATTGATAAAGACGACTCTTATACCCTTATCTTCAAAATATTTTTTCCACTTCTCGCTTATATATTTATCGGCAAGATCAGCCTTGTTAAGAAGTATTAACCTTGATTTTCCTTTTGCAATTTTATCTATATCGGGATTTCTGGACGATACAGGGCAGCGTGCGTCGACTATTTCGATTACAAGCTCCACGAGCTTCATATCGGCTTCCATTTCGCGCCTTGCCTTGCTCATATGACCCGGATACCATTGAACTGTTGCCATTTTTACCTCACAAAGCCCATAAATTCCAAATTATTCGATATCTTAAACCAGACTTTTGCGACCAGATAAGAACTCTCGACGATACCGATGTTACACGATCTTGAATCTTCCGAGAAATTCCTGTTATCGCCGAAAACTATGAACTGATCCTCAGAAAGGGTTATCGGATTTTCAAGAATACCCGGATTGGCTATTTTATCGTATGCACCCTCTTCGTCCAGCAAAACATCATCTATATATATGTATCCGTCTACGATCTTAACGGTATCACCGGGCACCCCGATAACACGCCTTATATAAAAATGTGAGTCTTCGTTGCCGTTAGGAAGAAATGCCACAACATCACCGCGTTCGGGAGAAGAAATGTTGTAGATCATCCTGTTTATAAGTATCTGCTGACCGGAATACAATGAAGGTTCCATGGCATTTCCGATGACATTTGTACGAAGACCGAACACATCTATGAGTACAAATACTATACTGCCCGAAACCGAAAGCCAGAATATCCAGCTGATAAGTTCATGAAGGTGGCTTTGATCGATTTTCTTCTTGGGCTTTCTGTTAAAATCAAGTCCGTTATATCTTCTGCTCATTTTTCTATCTTATCACAAATTATGCGTAAAAAAAACGGAGCAGAATAATTTCTGCTCCGCTCTGTTTTTCAATTATCTTATAAGTTCTTTAACCTTTGCAGCCTTACCTACACGATCTCTTAAGTAGTAAAGCTTAGCACGACGTACCTTACCCTTGCGGACAACTTCGATCTTGTCTACATTGGGGGAATGTAACGGCCAAGTCTTCTCTACGCCGCAACCGTTGGAAGTCTTTCTTACGGTAAATGTAGCTCTTGTGCTGCCGCCCTGTCTCTTGATGCAGGTGCCTTCAAATACCTGAATTCTTTCCTTTTCACCTTCCTTGATCTTGGCATAAACCTTAATGGTATCACCAACACCAAACTCGGTAATGTTTTCCTTAAGCTGAGCTTCTTCGATTGACTTAATAATGTCGTTCATCGTAAATCCTCCTTATATCGTTAGATGTTCATAATGCATCCGCAACAGAGGACCATCCCATTAATGCAACATTGGCATTTTAACACAGCCTTCCATCCTTTGCAAGCATAAATTGTCAATTTCCCTTATTTTTACGCTTTTTTTCCTGTATCGGATGTGTTTTTACATATATATCGTACAGATCCGGCCTGAAACGCTTTGTCTCTTCAAGCGATCTTTCAAGCCTCCATTTTTCAATATTTAAATGATGTCCCGAAAGCAGGACCTCGGGAACTTTCTCACCGTGCCACTCTTCGGGCCTTGTATATTGCGGATATTCCAAAAGTCCGTCCGAAAAGCTTTCTACCGTTGAAGATTCTTCGTTACTTAAAACACCCGGAATAAGCCTTGATATACAATCGACCATTACCATGGCCGGAAGTTCTCCCCCGGTAAGGACATAATCACCGATCGAAATATGATCCGTAACTATCTCGTTTAAAACACGCTCGTCAATACCCTCGTAATGACCGCAGAGAATTATCAAATCTTCTTCCGAAGAAAACTCTTCCGCCTTTTTCTGGGTAAAAGTAATGCCTCTCGGAGTCGCAAACACGACCCTTGCTTTCTTTCTGCCTGACTTTAATATATTATCCTGAATATATTCACAGCAGTCATAAACGGGCTGAGCCTGCATGAGCATTCCGGCTCCTCCGCCGTATGTATAATCGTCAACGCGATTATGCTTGTTTTCCGTGAAATCTCTTATATTGACCGCTTCAATATCTATATATCCCGCATCAATACCGCGCTTTAAAATGCTTGTATTAAGACCGTTTAAGACCATATCGGGAAAAAGCGTCATAATATGAAAATGCATCATATAAGCCCCTCCAAAATATGAACGGTCATCTTTTTGTTTTTAATATCCACATCAAGGATACAATCCTTGATCGCGGGTAAAAGAAATGTCTTATCATCCGGTGTTTCGATCTCATACACATCATTGGCACCGGTAGGATAAACTTCTTTAAGGATACCGATCCTTTCGTTGTTTTCATCAAAAACATCAAGTCCGATAAGATCTGTTATGAAATATTCGTCCTTTTCAAGCTTTACCGCATGCTTTCTGTCCACTAAAAGATCCGCGTCCTTATATATAAGAGCATCATCCATGGTGTCTATGCCTTCAAGCTTCAAAAGAACAAACTGTTTGAAAAATTTTACGCCCGAAATTTTGAATTCTTTGCGTACGTTTTTCTTTTCGACATAAAGACTCTTAAGTTTTTTAAAGCGATTCATATCATCGGTCGTGGGAAAAACCTTAAGCTCACCCTTTACACCGTGTGCGGTCGTAACAACGCCTATACGCAAAAAATCTTCCATAGGTCATAATCCTCAAATTGGGAGGGTTTCCCCTCCCAACGATCAGCTGATTTTCACATCTACTCTTGTATTTTCCTTAGTGGAGACTGCCTTGACAACACTTCTGATCGCCTTGGCTATTCTCCCCTGTTTGCCGATAACCTTGCCCATATCCGAAGGGGCAACATGAAGTTCGAGAATGGTGTCACGACCTTCTTTGGTCTCAATAACCACAACCTCGTCAGGGTTTTCAACAAGAGCTTTTGCGATTACTTCTACAAGTTCTTTCATGAGCTCTCCTATTCTGAGTTGTGAAACTACGTGACTGTTTATTTCTCGATTCCGGCATTCTTAAAGAGTCTGCTTACAACCTCTGTAGGCTGAGCACCGTTTTCAAGCCACTTCTTTGCTGCATCTTCGTTGATCTTTACAGCTGCGGGCTCTGTGTTGGGATCGTATGTACCGATTTCTTCGATAAAACGTCCGTCGCGAGGGGATCTGGAATCTGCTACGATTATTCTATAAAAAGGAGCTTTCTTCTGACCCATTCTTCTTAATCTGATTTTTACTGCCATTTTAATTTACCTCCAATTGTTATATGACTACTCGGTATCTTTGATACCGATAAGTTACCGTGTTAAAAAGGGAATCCGCCGAATCTCGGCATCTTTCCGTGCTTTCCGAACATTCCGGGAAGCTGTTTCATCATTTTCTGAGCCTGCTCAAACTGCTTGATAAAGCGGTTTACTTCGGCTATATCCACACCTGCGCCTTTGGCGATCCTGAACTTTCTCTGCGGACTCATAAGCTTGGGATTGGCTCTTTCTTCTTTTGTCATGCTGTATATGATGGCTTCGGTCTGTTTAAGTTTCTTTTCGCCTTCTTCGGTATCGACATCGGGCATTTTGCCGCCCATACCGGGAAGCATTGACATAATGGAACCGAGACCGCCCATCTTTCTCATTGCTTTCATGCTCTCAAGGTAATCGTTAAAGTCAAACTTGCCTTTCTTAAGCCTTGAAGCCATTTCCTTATCTTTTTCTATGTCTCTGTCGCGATTGGCTTCCTCGGCTTTTTCGATAAGCGATAACACATCGCCCATACCGAGGATCCTGTTTGCCATTCTGTCAGGGTAAAAAGGCTCGATATTGTCAAGCTTTTCACCGTTTGAGACATATAAGATAGGCTTGCCGGTGACCGCTTTAACCGAAAGTGCGGCACCGCCTCTTGTGTCGCCGTCCGCTTTGGATAAGATAACTCCGTCGATACCGACCTTTTCGTTAAACTCACCTGCCACGTTAACGGCATCCTGACCGGTCATTGCATCGACAACAAGTATGCTTTCATGCACATCGACCGTGTTCTTGATATCCACAAGTTCGGCCATCATGTCTTCGTCTATATGAAGCCGTCCGGCCGTATCTATGATCATAACGTTGAAGTTATTCTTCACCGCATAATCGTAAGCGTTCTTTGCTATGACTGAAGGCTTGACGTCGGTTCCCATTTCAAAAACCTCGGTATTTACCTTCGCACCGTTTATCTTTAACTGTTCGATGGCCGCGGGACGATATATATCGCAGGCAACCAGCAGGGTTTTCTTTCCTTTTGTCTTTAAAGCATTGGCAAGCTTGGCTGTGGCAGTTGTCTTACCTGCACCCTGAAGACCGCACATCATGAATACGGTTACTTCTTTACCGGGTCTGAATGTAAGCTCGGTTATCTCGCTGCCCATGAGCTTACACATCTCTTCGTTAACGATCTTGATGACCATCTGCCCGGGATTGATACCCTGCATTACATCCTGTCCGACCGCACGTTCCGAAACACTTGCTATAAACTGTTTTACAACCTTAAAGTTTACATCCGCTTCAAGCAGGGCCATCTTAACGTCTTTAAGTGCTTCTTTTACATCATTTTCACTTAATCGGCCCTTGCCTCTTAAATTCTTAAATACATTGGAAAGCTTTTCTGTTAAACTCTCAAAAGCCATTATATTTCCTCAAGAATACTCTTTAAAATACCTTTTATCTTTTCTTTCGAAGCAGTATCCATATTCTTATCTGCGGATACTATTTCATCGATCAAAGAAGCGTTTTTCTTGATCGCTTTAAATCTATCGACGAGCTTAAGCTTTTCTTCGTAAAGTTCAAGCTGTTTGTCACATCGTTTGATTATATCGTGTACGCCCTGTCTTGAAATGCCTTCTTCCTCGGAAAGCTCCGACAAAGAAAGATCGTTGAATACCGCGTCACTGTATATCTTCTGCTGATGTTCGGTAAGAAGTTCTCCGTAAAAATCAAACAAAAGACCCCGTTCGATCAACTTGTCCATAGTCACCTCTTAAAAAGCACCTTGAACATAATAACAAAGAGTCTTTTGCGTGTCAAGTAAAAATACTTTACATCTTTAATTATTTATTCTTTCCCTGAATTTGGCCAGCGCTTCGCTGTCTCTTGTCTCGTCAAAAAGCTTAAGCGCTTCTTCAACATACTGCTTTGCTTCGTCGGTCTTATCAGTTTCATAAAGGGATATCAGAACATCCATCTTTGAATAGGCATTTCTAACTGCGGCACTACCTGCATCCGGGTTTTTACCTCCGTTTACCGAAATCAGCTTAATGCTTTCGGCCACCATATCGGCACTTAAGCTTAAAAGAGAGTCATGCATATCCGCATCGCACTTGTTAAGTCCTCTGTATATAAGCTCCGTTGAAAATCCTAAGCTTCCCGATGTAAAAACACCGCCTTCAAATTTAGATGTGCTTATATACTTATCAACAAGAGGAGAATTGATCTTATTTGTAAGGTATACGATGACCATATCTTCGTTAGGATCTATAACGGTAAGCGTACCTGTCCAGCCCTGATGACCGAAATTGTCATCACCCGATTCCGTTGAAAAATACCACGGACGGCCCTCCTCTCCGCCGTTTCGCCACCAGCCTATCCCCCAGTCGGCAAGATCTTCGGAGACGGGTGAAGTAAACGTATCTATGACTTCTCTTGAAAAATAAGTATGCCCGTTATATCCGCCCGTGAGCATAAGTGTAGCCAGCTTTGCAAGATCCTCGGCATTTGAAAAGAGTCCCGCATGGCCGGAAATGCCGTTCATGGTAAAATACGCCATTTCATCATGAACTTCGCCCTGCAATGTGTAATCTCTTATACCGTCAAAGTAGACCCTGCCTTCTCTTGTGTTTCCTTTAAGTTCCGTAGCAGCGCAGTCTTCTTTTGAAAAGCCGTTATCAAGCGGATTGTAAGTGATCCTGTTTAACCCCATAGGCTCAAAGAAGATCTCCTTTAAAGAAATATCGATCCTTTGATCCAATATAAAGAAAAGAAGCATATAATCTACATCCGAATATACAACTTTCGAACCGGGCGCATAATATGTGGGGGTCTTACATATTGAGTAAAGCGTCGAATCCCATCCGAGCGGCTCCGTATACAGAGGATTTATATGATCGTCTACGATGCGGGCTTCTTTAAAATCATAGTTTGGTATTTCATATTTGGGACTTGAAGGAAAACCTGCGGTGTGACACAGAAGATCTTTAACCGTGATCATGCTCTTCCACGACTTTACGGTTTCAAGTCCGGGATTGATCTGCCCTTTATAATCGACATCCACGGTAAGATCCGCAAACCGGTCTCCGATGATATCAATGACCTTCTCATTGATATCAAGCTCACCTCTTGATACAAGATACTGGACCATGTAATTTATACTGTACATCTTTGTGTTTGAAGCAAGATCGTATAAAGTATCCGTAGTAACGGGGATCTTACCTTCTATCGGAGTAAGATCTTCATTATAATTATTTAAATAACCCCATGCATTACTGTATATAAGCCTTCCGTCTTTGATGACCGCAAGCTGGGCGGAAGGAAAACCGTATTCGACATCGGTCCTTACGATATTGTCTATAAGAGTGAATACTTCGGGATTAATACCGGCTTCTTCGGGTGTGCAGGTTAAAATCCCGGGGTACTCAACATATATCTTTACCGCTTCTTTCATATCAGCAGGCCTTATATTTGTGTCCTGAACGGAATTTATCCCGTTTTTTGAAATATCGGATGCATCGATATGAAAGCACGGCTTTTTGATATTGCCTGTGTCGATCCTTATATCATTTATAAAAAGGTCGTAGGATTCAACATTTTCATCCACATAAACATACAGACTTCCCTGACCCTTATATCCTTTATATCCGATAACGGAATTGACGACCGTTGCATTGTTTACTTCACCGAGTACATCGGGAAAAACAAACGTCTCCATAAAATCTTCATCGGGGATCAGATCGATTTCTTCAATAACCGGACCGGGGACTTCTATGACAGGTTCATCTTCGGCAACCTCATCTTCGGAAATTGAAAGAGCGTTATTTTCGGATTCCATTAAAGGTTCGGAAACTTCAATACTTTCGCCGGCACTTATATCGTTCTTACCCGTACAGGAACTTAACAACAAAGAAACGGCTATTAAACTTATAAAAAAGACCTTAAGATAATGTTTCATTCTTTTAACCCGTGTTTTTTGCGTGCGCGAAAATACATGGTATAATCGGAAAAACCCGCTTTTACGCATGCATCCTTGACTTTCATGCCCTCATCCGTTAAATGTCTTACATAAAT
>JAGCCY010000249.1 GCA_017651385.1 Lachnospiraceae bacterium | reverse complement strand
GGAACGGATTCCTCGGAGCGTACATTTTCACTGCGGGTGCATATATCTTTGTGGGTACAATATTCGAACTCTTCGGAGTGCAGGTGCCCACGACTTCGGGAGGCACGATATCATTGCCCGCACCGCTTGCAGATATTAACGGAGCGATTGGCATGGGTGTAATGTCATATCTTGTTATCCTGTCCGGAGGGATCGTGGGGAATAAGGTCAAAGGCGTTCTCAATACACTTAAGGATTTCTCACTTCCGATATCAATGAGCTTCCGTCTTTTCGGTGCGCTGTTAAGCGGTGCTCTCGTTACGGAACTTGTATATTATTACATGGCCGTAAGTTTCGTGATCCCTGTATTTGTGGGTGTGATGTTCACACTTCTGCACGCACTTATTCAGGCATACGTTCTTACAATGCTTACTTCGTTGTTTTACGGTGAGGTTACCGAACCTTCACCTAAAAAAATAAAAAAGAACAAACATCATAATACTAATCACGAGGTGGAAAGGTATGAAAATCAATATTAAATCTGTTTTGACGGTTTTACTTGTGGTATTTGCCGTAGGAATGCTTCTTAAGCCCGTTAAGGCTTATGCCGGCGAACTCGACGGGACGCAGGTGGAGGCATCGGTCGACGACCCCACATCCGCAAAGGCAATGAGCGCAGCGATCATGATCGCCGTAGCATCGGGTCTTGGCGCATTATCAATGGGATTCGTCATCGCAAAGACCATAGACGGCATTGCAAGACAGCCTGAAGCTGAAGGTAAGATGAGAACAGGCATGATGCTCGGTCTTGTGTTTATAGAGACCGCTATCATCTATGCTCTTATCGTTGCGATCCTGATCATATTCGTATTGTAATCGAGGTGACATTATGCCGTTAAATATAAACATTCAGCAGGTTTTGCTGCATATGTTTAACTTCGTACTGCTCTTCGGGATCTCATATTTTCTTTTGTACGGTCCGGTCAAGAAGTTCATGGACAGCAGAAAGAAATATTATGAGGATATGGATGAGGCCGCAAGGGAAAATCTCGAAATGTCCGAAAAGATTAGAGCGGACTATGAGACCAAGCTTTCAAATGTCAGCGAGGAGATCGATACACTTAAGTCGGAGGCGGTAAAAGAAGCATCCGAAAGACGTGAAGAGATCGTAAACAGCGCGCGTGAAGAAGCCAAAGCCATTGTGGAAGAAGCCAGAAAGCAGTCGGAGCTTGAACATGAAAGAAGTGTTACAAGTGCCAAGCAGGAGATCGAAGCCTATGTTTCGAAAGCCGCTGAGGAGATCGTCAAAGAAAAAGATCCTTATGCTTCTTTCTTAGATGCCGCAAAGAAGGATTCGAATAATGAATAATAACGAGACAAAGAGATACGCTTATCTTTATTCGGAAACCGAAGCAGGTGAAGCAAGTCTTTCGGGGCTTAAGAAGTTCATAAAAGAAACCTACGGTGAAGAGCTTGAGATCAAATGGGTCAAAAGCGACAGGTTCAAAGGCGGATTCGGTCTTGAGGTCGGCGACGATCTTTATGACTGGAGTATTAAAGGACGCCTAAAACAGCTTAAGAATTCCGTTAAAGGCGTATCTTCCGAAGATAATATAGTTCCGCTCATAAAAGACAGACTTACCGACTGGACACCGAAGGCCCTGGCCGAAGAAGTAGGAACCGTTTTGACGGTCGGAGACGGTATCGTAACGGTAAGCGGTTTAAGAGGCGTTACATACGGTGAGATATTGATCTTCGAAGACGGCACAAGAGGTATGGCTTTGGATCTTCGTCCCGATGAGATAGGCTGTATCCTTTTTAATGAAGATGACTCCGTATGTGAAGGAAGCAGGGTAAGCCGGACGGGTAAGACCGCAGGTATACCTGTCGGTGACGCATTTTTGGGCAGAGTCATAAATGCTCTCGGCTCACCGATCGATGAGCTTGGGGATATCCCCGCTGTGGGTTACCGCCCTATCGAGAGTCCCGCACCCGGTATCGTGGACAGACAGCCCGTAAACAAGCCTCTGGAGACCGGGATCCTTGCGATCGATTCGATGTTTCCCATAGGACGCGGGCAGCGTGAACTTATAATCGGTGACAGACAGACCGGAAAGACATCCATTGCAGCGGACACGATCCTTAATCAAAAGGGCAAGAACATAATCTGTATCTACGTGGCGATAGGACAGAAAACAAGTCTTGTGGCACGTTTATATGACATGCTTTCAAGAGCCGGAGCAATGGAATATACGATAATACTTAATGCTTCCGCCGCGGATTCGGCTTCGCTTCAGTACATAGCTCCTTATGCGGGCTGTGCTCTCGGTGAATATTTCATGAACCGCGGACAGGATGTGCTTATAATCTATGACGATCTTTCAAAGCATGCGGTGGCTTATCGTTCTATAAGCCTGCTTTTGGAGAGAAGCCCCGGACGTGAAGCTTATCCGGGTGATGTTTTTTATCTGCATTCAAGACTTCTGGAAAGGGCGGCACATCTGTCGGATGAAGCGGGCGGCGGTTCCATGACGGCGCTTCCCATCGTTGAGACGCTTGAGGGTGATGTATCCGCATACATTCCCACAAATATCATATCGATAACCGACGGACAGCTTTTCCTCGAGACGGATCTTTTCTTCTCGGGTCAGAGGCCTGCCGTAAATGTCGGCTTATCGGTGTCACGTGTCGGCGGTGATGCTCAGACAAAAGCCATGAAGAAGGCTGCAGGTTCCATACGTATCGATCTTGCACAATTTCGTGAGATGGAAGTGTTCACCCAGTTTTCTTCGGATATGGATCAGGCCACTAAGGATCAGATCAATTACGGAAACGGTATCATGGAGATGCTTAAACAGCCCAGAAGCTGTCCGTACGATCAGATCGATGAGATCCTGATGCTCGTGGCCGCACAGTATACAAGATTTAAGGATATAAAGACCGCTAAAGTCAGAGAATATATGAAAGGTTTTCTCAAAGAATTCAAGCTTTCGCATAAAGATGTGGTAAGCAGGATCGAGTCTTCGGGAAAACTTGAAGATGAAGACAAAAAGATAATAACCGATTTTACCGATGATTATACGGCAAAGTTTATAGGGGCTTAGGATGTCCGATATAAGGGAAATCAGAATGCACATGGAAAGTGTGCGTGACACGAAAAAGGTTACAAGTGCGATGTATATGATCGCGGCTACCAAGATGCGTAAAGCAAAAGCGGATCTTGATTCCACGAGGCCTTATTTTGATGCCGTCCGTGCCGAGATAAAGCGTGTTTTTCGTGTCGATACGACTGTTGAAAGCCCTTATCTTTACCCCGCCGGCGAGCATGATCTTCCCGGTGATTACGCATATCTTATCATAACGGCCGATAAAGGTCTTGCCGGTGCCTATAACAGTTCGGTCATAAAAGAAGCGGAACGGCTTTCAAAAGAACACGCTTCGAGGTTTTTTGTGATAGGAGAGTTCGGAAGGCATTATTTTACCGGTCACGGAATACCGTATGAGAAGGATTTTCTCTTTACCGCTCAGAACCCCACTCTTCAAAGAGCAAGAGTGATAGCCGCAAGACTTTTGGGCTTATATCAAAGAGGAGAAGTATCAAAGATATTTGTGGTATATACGGATCTGAAGACGGGGGTCTATCAGGAAGCGCATGTGGGAAGGATACTTCCGTTCCACAGAGGTGACTTTGTGATCCCCAAGGAAGAGAAGAAGATCACAAAACCGTTTTATTTTTATCCGAGCGTTTCCGAAGTTTTGGACAACATGGTTGAAAGTTATGTCGCGGGATATGTATACAGCGCCATGGTAGACAGTTTCTGCTGCGAGCAGAATTCACGTATGAACGCGATGGATGAAGCAAATTCGAACGCCGATGAGCTTCTTGCGGAGCTTAAGACCGCATACAACCATGAAAGACAAGGTAAGATAACAAAGGAAATAACGGAAGTATCCTCGGGTGCCAAGGCACTTGCGAGGAAAAAGCACAAAAAATGAAAGGAGTGCCCGTAGGAAATGACAGGTACCGTTGTGCAGGTATCAGGATCTGTTGTGGATGTGTATTTTAAAGAATCGATCCCAAAGGTCAGAGATGCCCTTTATGTGGAAATTAACGGAAAAAGAACATATATGGAAGTCGAGCAGCATGTGGGCGACGGCGTTGTGCGCTGCATAATGCTCGGTAACAGTGAAGGACTCGGGAGAGATTTTGAAGTTGTGGCTACAGGTGCTCCTATTTCGGTTCCTGTAGGAAAAGATACTTTGGGAAGGATCTTCAATGTACTCGGAGAGACGATCGACGGCGGCGAACAGATATCTCCCGACTGTCCGAGAAAGTCCATACACAGCAAAGCACCTTCTTTTGCGGCGCAGAGTCCTGCGGTCGAGATCCTTGAGACCGGTATCAAAGTCATCGACCTTTTGGAGCCTTATTCAAGAGGCGGAAAGATCGGTCTGTTTGGCGGTGCAGGTGTAGGCAAGACTGTTCTTATACAGGAAATGATCCATAATGTGGCCACCAATCACGGCGGTTATTCGGTGTTTGCAGGTGTTGGAGAACGTTCGAGAGAAGGAAACGATCTCTGGCGCGAGATGAAAGAAAGCGGCGTTATCGACAAGACTGCGCTTGTGTTCGGTCAGATGAACGAAGCTCCGGGAGTGCGTATGAGAGTGGCTCTTTCCGGTCTTACGATAGCCGAGAATTTCAGAGATGAGGGCAGTAAGGAAGTTCTTCTTTTTATAGATAATATATTCCGTTTTGTGCAGGCAGGTTCTGAAGTATCGACCCTGCTCGGACGTATGCCTTCGGAAGTGGGTTATCAACCGACTCTGGCTTCCGAAATGGGACTTTTGCAGGAGAGGATTGCATCCACGAAACACGGTTCCGTTACTTCGGTTCAGGCCGTATATGTGCCTGCCGACGATCTTACGGACCCGGCTCCGGCAACGACTTTCTCCCATCTTGATGCGACAACGGTCTTATCGCGTAAGATAGCCGAACAGGGTATATATCCGGCCGTTGATGCACTTGCTTCCACATCAAGGATCCTTGAGGCGGATATAGTCGGAAAGAGACATTATGCCGTTGCAAAGGAAGTAAGGGAATTGCTACAGAAATACAATGAGCTTAAGGATATAATAGCAATCCTGGGTATGGACGAACTTTC
>JAGCCY010000248.1 GCA_017651385.1 Lachnospiraceae bacterium | reverse complement strand
GTAGCAGGGGATCGAGTCGGGGTCGGGATTTTTGTGAAGCGCATTCCCGACAGCTCTTGCCATTTTCCGATCGCCCGCCATCTCGGCAACGCGGCCGTAAGTTGCTACCTTTCCCTTTGGGATCTTCTTTACGGCCTCATATATCCTCTTTGTGGGAGTATCGGTTATAAGGAGATAGCTTCTGTCCACACAGTTAAGCACTTCCTCAAAAGAAACCGTGCCATCAAGGAGCACCGTAAGCCAGTGCTCCTTGTTCATATGATAGCCGGGCATAAAACCCTTTGTTCCCGATATGAACATTATAAAATCGGGATCCGCCTTAACATTCAAAACCCAAATCTCTTCATCACCCCAAAGCCCAATAACGCTTCTTTTAACATTCATCAAAAGTGCGAACCACTTGCCGGATAACGGATCCTTAAATGTCGTATATTCGGGATAGCTCTTCCACGGTCTTTCTTCTTTTGCGTTATATTCGGTTTTTATATATTCCTTAAGCTTATTGACCGTATTCTTATTATAAAAAAACTTTTATCTGCGACAATCCTTCTATATCTTTATTACGAAGCAAGACTTCCGCGATCCTCCTTATGCTGTCACCCGATAAAAACGGAGCAAGTTCGGCAAGTCCCGAAGTTTTTCCTTCGTTGATGAGTCTGTCGGCTATATCATCAAGTGCCTTGTCCGAAAGAAACGGCGCAAGCCCCGCGATATCGCTAAAATCATCATTAATATTCATTTTCGTCACCAGATCGTCAAGCGCCTTATCGGACAGGAAAGGTGCAATTTCAAATATACCGTCCATATCCGACAGATCAGCGCTTTTTATAAGCTCTTCCATATATTCGTCATCAAGGAACGGAGCCAACGGAATAAGCGCCTTAAGATCTATCTTTTCATTTTGAACAGTCTTTTCCGTCTTTTCCTTAAGTTCTTCGGGCGGAAGTATCGGTGCTACCTCTGCAAGTTCTTCGGCAGAAAGCGGTGCCTCGGGTTCATCTATTGTCTTTCTTACCGCTTCGGTTACCTGTCCGTCCTCATCCCCGAGAAGTTCTTTAACATCAAGGTCCAGTTGCCTGGCCAGATCCGGAATCTTTGCGATATCCGGCATGGAATTTCCTCTCTCCCAATTTGAAACTGCCTGATAACTTACTCCCATCCTGTCAGCAAGTTCAAGCTGGGTCATATTCTTTTTGGTCCTTGCTTCTTTTATTGTTTTACCGATCTTATTCATATTAAACATGCTATTTTTCCTCCATATAATTTTCATGGCCGCCATCTATGGAAAAGTATATGGTATGCGTCACAAATAGTATATCAATTGGTGCTTGAGTTCGAAAGAACTTATTTTTCCGCAGGACTCAAGCGGTGGTTGAGGTCTAAACAAACATAAAAAAAAGAACCGATATCTCGGTTCTTTAAGCTGGGCTACAAGGATTCGAACCTTGAAAATGACGGAGTCAGAGTCCGTTGCCTTACCGTTTGGCGATAGCCCAATTTTTAACTGTGCATCAATTGACACTTGCACATTATAATGTATTGCAATCCATTTTGCAAGTAATATTTTATCATAAATTATCAGAGTGTCAAATACAGCCACACGCCCAACGACAGGGTCCCCGCTCCGGCAAGACCCGCACATAGCCATTCTTTAAATGAAGGCTTATATCTTGGTGTTATGTATTCCGAAAGAAAATCATCTTTTCCCTTAGGTTCTTCCTTGACGATCATCTCTGTTTTTTCTTCGGTTTCGGGTTCTTTGGCTTTTATAACTGTTTCATACAGTGTTTTAAACCTCGGATTTCCCGCAGAAACAAGTTCAAACGCATCAAAAGCCGCTTTTACCGCCGCTTCATCATCGGTTTTTACATACGATATTATTTCAGACATCAATTCCGTTAACTTATCATTTTCGCTATCATCATTAGGAATACAGATAAACTCCCATTTTCCGGTCTTTACGTCCTTAAATATCAGATCGGTATCCAATACCATACAATTTTCATCCATAAGATAATTGACCAGATTTTCTGAAGTCTCCATCAAAGATCCGATCAATTCCGTAAGACCTTTATAATCAAGATTTTTGATCGACAGATATTTTATAAGGTTTATCTTATCCGAAATATCAAAATACAGCTGTGAACCTGTATTGATGGTCCTTAAGGTCAAAGGGATTATACCGCCAATGGTGTTACCCGAAAGCATCTTATACCTGTAGTCGTCCAGATTTTCCTTATCCGCATCCATGATAAGATATGTATTACCCAATTCTTTCTTTATGCTGTACATCATAGTCATCTTTTCCTCAATTAATAATCATTTTGATCGATATCTTAAAATATCATCACTTAGTAACATATTTGATACAGGATCCGAAATCGATATCTCCCGATTTCCCAATATGGTTTTACCTTTAAGCGGAAACCACTTTGGTACCAGTTCATCCAAAGGCGAGTGAAAATATACGCTTCCCGCTATGATGATCTTATTTTTTTCTTTTGAAATCGCCATAGTTAAATCCGATGCTGCAAGATACGGTCTTTCATCGCGCAAAAGATCAAACCTTTCTTCCATTTTATAAGCCAGATCTTCGCTGCCGTTTCTATACTCTTCGGCACCGTAAACAGCCATTGTGTACAGATCCTGTGACAGCAGAGTCTTATCATATGTGTATATGACCCTATACACCATAAATACAAACGAAAGAAGAAGGATCGGTATTACCGTTGCCGCTTCAACAGTCATATATCCGTCCCGTAATTTTACATGATCCCGCAAATCATCACCCCCATTGCAAGAAAAGGAACAAACGGTAATTTGTACTTCTTTGTCACCTTTTTTGTCATAAGCAGATAAATTCCGAAAACAGCCGCAATAATGAATCCATATATAATAGAAGAAACTGTTTCCTCAAAAGTTAAGATACTCCCCAAAAATATACATATAATGCCATCTCCGAGTCCTATAGATCCCTTCAACAATATACCCGCCAAGAGTATGGCGATTCCGGGAAGGAATCGCACGAAATACTCCGACAAGGGCGTTATTCCGATCCTAATGACGTTAAGCAGGATGCCGGCGGGGATTCCGGCAGCAACAAGCCAGAAATTGATCTCGCGTTTTTTAAGATCGGCATATATTGATGGAACTATAATAAGAACGAGCAAGGCCCATTGCCAATTTTGATAATTCATTTTATTGATGATCCATACCCATACAATATTTGCATTTATGTCTGTCTCCCACCTCAGAAAGCGGGATCTCAAAAATATCTATCTTCAGTTCGCTGCATTTTTCCGACGAATGATACCTGTTTCCGTACGGCGTAATGTATACAATTCCTTCCGTTTC
>JAGCCY010000247.1 GCA_017651385.1 Lachnospiraceae bacterium | reverse complement strand
TTCTGCTGTGGCAGCGATCAATTATAAGAACGGGCTTACATATACACCCACCGAAGAAGCGTATACCGTAGGATTTTCTATTTTTGCCGCAACGGTCATAGGGCATGAGATCAGTACGATCGCCAGGATAAGCAATAAGGGCATATACGCCGAAGTTATGGAAGAACTTGCCTATCAGGATAATCTTACGAATCTTTCGAATCGTCAGGCATATGACAGAGACACCAAAAAACTTGAGGAAACTACTGAGGATAAGGATTATACCCTGATAATGCTCGATATGAATTATTTAAAACAGATCAATGATGGTATCGGGCATGCCGAGGGTGATCGATATTTAAAGACATTGGGTATCATCATCGAGAACACCTTCGCCGAACCGTATGCAAGATGCTACAGGATCGGAGGCGATGAGTTCTTTATAATAGAAGAAGGTTTGCCCGAGGAAGAGGCCAACAAAGCCCGCATTCGGGAGTTTCTTGATAGGGTTGATCGTTTTAACAATGAAAATTCCGCATTCAAACCGGGAAGGACACCGCTGAGCGTCGCCTACGGATATAAAGCATATAATCCCGCAAAAGATAACATCAATGCTGCTATCAAGGAAGCGGATGATAATATGTATGAGTGCAAGACGATAATGAAGCAGAAGAGCTGCTAGGATTTTTGGACCGTAAATAGTTTTTTCTTTTATCTTATATATGTTTATCAAAGCGGTAAAAACTGCTTGACAACGCATTTTTACGTATGTATACTAATGTGGCATGCGTAAATGTGCGTTTTTTTTGTGCGCATTAAAGTATAGTATCGTTCAGAAAAGAGGTGAAACAGAATGCCAACATTTAACCAGTTAGTAAGAAAGGGTCGTCAGGACAAGATCTACAAGTCAACAGCACCTGCACTTCAGAGAGGTTACAATTCTCTTCACAAGAAGGCTACAGACACAACTTCTCCCCAGAAGCGTGGCGTATGTACCGCAGTTAAGACAAAGACCCCTAAGAAGCCTAACTCGGCTCTTCGTAAGATTGCCAGAGTACGTCTTTCAAACGGAATCGAAGTTACATCATACATTCCCGGCGAAGGTCACAATCTTCAGGAGCATAGCGTAGTATTGGTTAGAGGCGGTAGGGTTAAAGACTTACCCGGTACAAGATATCACATCGTTCGTGGTACCCTTGATACTGCGGGAGTTGCTAACAGAAAACAGGCTCGTTCCAAGTATGGCGCTAAGAAGCCTAAGGCCGGCAAGTAATTATTGCCAAGCTAAGTACCACAAAGACTAATTAGTGTTGGAATTCTGTTTTTAAGATATCCCGCACGTACACAAACTGTGGATTAGTACACGTTGTGAGTACCTGTGAATTATTCGGAGCAAAATATGCTCGCGAAAGAAACTATTTTCGAATGAATAAGGAGGGAAGAACCGTGCCACGTAAAGGACATATTCAGAAAAGAGACGTCTTAGCGGATCCTTTATATAACGACAAGGTAGTTACCAAGCTTATCAACAACATCATGCTTGATGGTAAGAAGAGCGTAGCTCAGAAGATCGTATACGGAGCATTTGCTAGGGTTGAAGACAAGGCGGGTAAGCCCGCACTTGACGTATTCCAGGAGGCTATGAACAACATGATGCCTCAGCTGGAAGTTAAGGCTAGACGTATCGGCGGTGCCACATATCAGGTACCTATCGAAGTTAAGCCCGATCGTCGTCAGGCTCTCGCTCTTCGCTGGTTGACCATGTTTTCAAGAAAACGCGGTGAAAAGACCATGGAAGAGAGACTTGCCAACGAGATTCTTGATGCAGCTAACAATACAGGTTCAGCTGTAAAGAGAAAAGAAGATATGCACAAGATGGCAGAAGCAAACAAGGCGTTTGCTCACTATCGTTTCTAAGGATTTTTGGAGGACAAATTTTTGGCTGGAAGAGAATACCCGCTTGAGCGGACCAGAAATATCGGAATTATGGCTCATATCGATGCCGGTAAGACAACGACTACTGAGCGTATCCTTTATTATACTGGAATTAATCACAAAATCGGTGAAACTCATGACGGTACCGCTACCATGGACTGGATGGAGCAGGAACAGGAAAGAGGTATCACCATTACTTCTGCAGCTACCACTTGCCACTGGACATTACAGGAGAACTGCAAGCCGAAGCCGGGTGCTTTAGAGCATCGTATCAACATTATCGATACCCCCGGCCACGTTGACTTCACTGTTGAAGTTGAGCGTTCACTCCGTGTACTTGACGGTGCGGTAGGTGTCTTCTGTGCCAAGGGCGGTGTTGAGCCTCAGTCTGAGAACGTTTGGCGTCAGGCTGATACATACAACGTACCCCGTATGGCATTCATCAATAAGATGGATATCCTTGGTGCAAACTTCTATGCTGCAGTCGATCAGATCCGTAACCGTCTCGGCAAGAATGCTATCTGCATTCAGCTACCTATCGGTAAGGAAGATGAATTCAAAGGAATCATCGATCTGTTTGAAATGAAGGCTTATATCTACAATGATGATAAGGGTGAGGACATTTCCATCGTCGACATCCCCGATGACATGAAGGATGAAGCCGAATTGTATCATTCCGAGCTCATAGAAAAGATCTGTGAACTTGATGACGACCTCATGATGGCATATCTTGAGGGAGAAGAGCCTTCTGTTGATCAGTTAAAGGCTGTTTTAAGAAAAGCTACATGTGAATGTGCTGCAGTACCTGTTTGCTGCGGTACGGCATACAGAAATAAAGGTGTTCAGAAGTTACTTGATGCTGTTATCGAGTACATGCCTTCACCGCTCGATATCCCTTCGATCAAGGGTACCGACCTTGACGGTAATGAAGTAGAAAGACATTCTTCCGATGAAGAGCCTTTCTCAGCTCTTGCATTCAAGATCATGGCTGATCCCTTCGTAGGAAAGCTTGCTTTCTTCCGTGTATATTCCGGAACAATGAATTCAGGTTCCTACGTACTCAACTCTACCAAGGACAAGAAGGAACGTGTAGGCCGTATCTTACAGATGCATGCCAACAAGCGTGCCGAACTTGATAAAGTTTACTCGGGCGATATCGCCGCTGCAGTAGGCTTCAAGTTTACCGGTACAGGTGATACGATCTGTGATGAACAGCATCCCGTTATCCTTGAGTCTATGGTATTCCCCGAGCCCGTTATTGAGCTTGCTATCGAGCCCAAGACAAAGGCCGGTCAGGGTAAGCTGGGTGAGGCTTTGGCTAAACTTGCCGAAGAAGATCCCACATTCCGTGCTCATACGGATCAGGAAACAGGACAGACAATCATCGCAGGTATGGGTGAGCTCCACCTTGAGATTATCGTTGACCGTCTCTTAAGAGAGTTTAAGGTTGAGGCTAATGTAGGTGCTCCTCAGGTTGCTTACAAAGAAGCAATTACCAAGGCTGTTGATATTGATTCCAAGTATGCAAAGCAGTCCGGTGGTCGTGGTCAGTACGGTCACTGTAAAGTTAAATTCGAGCCTATGGACTACAACGGAGAAGAAACCTTCAAGTTCGAGTCCACCGTTGTCGGCGGTGCTATTCCGAAGGAATACATCCCCGCAGTCGGCGATGGTATCGAAGAAGCTACCAAGGCAGGTATCCTCGGCGGATTCCCCGTACTTGGTGTATATGCAAATGTTTATGACGGTTCATTCCACGAAGTCGACTCTTCTGAAATGGCATTCCATATCGCAGGTTCCCTTGCATTCAAGGATTGCATGCAGAAGGCAGCTCCCGTGCTTCTTGAGCCCATCATGAAAGTAGAAGTAACAATGCCTGAAGAGTACATGGGCGACGTTATCGGTGATATCAACTCACGTCGTGGCCGTATCGAAGGTATGGACGATCTTGGCGGCGGTAAGATCGTAAGAGGTTATGTTCCGCTTGCCGAAATGTTCGGTTATTCTACAGACCTCCGTTCCAAGACACAGGGTCGTGGTAACTACTCAATGTTCTTTGAAAAGTATGAGCCCGTTCCCAAGAATGTTCAGGAGAAGGTGCTTGCAGCTAAGGCTAAATAAAGGACTTGAAAAGGTCGCCTGATTTTAATATAATGATTTTTAGTCAGGAATTTTATGAAAATAATATTCAAATTATGCAATTAAATTCTTTTAGGAGGACTATTTAAAATGGCAAAAGCTAAATTTGACAGATCTAAGCCCCACTGTAACATTGGTACCATCGGCCACGTTGACCATGGTAAAACAACTCTTACCGCAGCTATTACAAAGGTTTTGGCTGAAAGAGTTGCAGGTAATGAAAAGGTTGATTTCGAGAATATCGATAAGGCTCCCGAAGAGAGAGAAAGAGGTATTACCATTTCTACAGCTCACGTAGAGTATCAGACAGAGA
>JAGCCY010000246.1 GCA_017651385.1 Lachnospiraceae bacterium | reverse complement strand
GCCTTGATCCGTTAAGGGAAGCTTGCATTGTTAAGATCACGAGTGCGGATATCGACGGAAATCCTTACCCTGTCGAGAGTAAGAAGTTTCTTCTTTGTAACGGAAGACGTATAGAAGACAATATTTTTGTATTTCCCACAAACGATCCCAACCTTGTATTTACACTTGAAGGACTTGCAAGGAGTGAGGAAAGTCTGCTTAACGTGACAATGGAGATCACAAGGATACCGCTTGAAACGGCGATTTCGATAGCCGGCAGCATTAAGAGGATCTTTTAGAATATGAATCCTAAGGAATATTTAAGGTCAATACTGACCCGTCATGCGGAGTCGGTATACATGGCAAAGCTTAAAGAAAAAAGAGAAACGTTTGATTCGTGGATCAGGACCGTTGAAGACGGGCTTGAGCGTTTTGACATGACGCTTGATACCGATACCTTGCCCTATAAACGTGAAAAGGCTTCATATGTTACCCACTATGACGGAATGACGGTGCGTATTTTTCCGTATTCGCTGGTGGGTGATAATTTTATTGTAAAAAATCTCATAGAAGACATAATCGTATTCGTAAACGGTGAGCTTACGGATCGCGCCATCCCTTTGATCGTAAAATGTTTTAAAGCTTATCCGTCGTGTTCGGTCGTATACGGGGATGAAGACATAGCGGTACTTGATGAACAGGAAACGGACAGATACGGTAAAAGTGTATACGGAACCAGAGAAAATCCGTATTTTAAGCCTGACTGGTCGCCGAATACATTTCTCAACAACTATTATTTCTGCAATATATGTGCCATAAGAAGAGTGTCGTTTCGCGATATCGAATTCGGTGAAGGCAGAAGCGGTGCGGACGGGATATATCATACTCTACTGAGATTTCTGTATGAAGATGAGGGACGTATATATAAATCGGTAAGACATATAGATGAAATACTGGTACATGCAACCGATTACGAATACAATGATCTTAAAGATGAAAGAGCATGCGCACTGGCCTTAGGACTTAAGACCGAAGAGTGGGGAGAGGGCCTTAATGTTGAAGAGCCCAAGACCGTAACGGTTGTTATTCCAAGTAAAGATAATCCCACGCTGCTTGAAAACTGCCTGACAACGCTTTATGATTCCTGCCCGGGTTCCATAGTTTTGGAAGTCGTTGTGGTTGACAATGGAAGTTCGCTTGCCAATAAGGAACGTATAGAAGGTTTGCGTGAAAAATTTGGATTTATATATGAATACACGCCCATGGAATTTAATTTTGCAAGGATGTGTAATATAGGTGCGGGTCTCGGAAGCGGAGAATACATTCTTTTTCTTAATGATGATGTTTCTTTTACCGAACCGTATACTCTTGAAAATATGCTGATGCAGGCGTCCTTTACTTTTACCGGTGCGGTCGGAGCCAAGCTTTTGTACCCCGGAATAAAGAAGATCCAGCATGCGGGAGTGGTCAATAACCGTATCGGTCCTGTACATAAGCTTCAGTTTGCGGACGATAACAGATCATACTATTATGGTTTTAACAGATCGGTAAGAAATGTGCTGGCCGTAACGGGCGCGTGCCTTATGGTAAGGCGTAAGGTATTTGAAAATGTCGGCGGTATGAACGAAAGCCTTCGAGTGGCTTTTAACGATGTGGATCTGTGCTTTAAATTATCCGAGAGCGGATATTTTAACGTATGCTGCAACAATATCTCACTTGAGCATGCGGAATCCGTAAGCCGCGGCAAGGATACGGATACGGCTTCGTTGGCCCGTCTTATAAAAGAAAAGAAAATGCTTTATGAAGAGCATCCGGCGTATAAGAATTACGATCCGTTTTACAGTAAATATCTTGTTTCGGATTGCCTTGATACAAGGATAACCCATGCCGGGGAATATGATTACGGACTGGTTTCGGAAGATGCAGGTAATATCGCATTGACTGATCTTTCAAAAGCCAGGGAAGATGCCTGCGTATTGTTAAATGTTGAATACGCGGATACTCTTTCGGATTATACATTTTATGACGATGATGAGGGTTTTTATGTGCAGGGGTTCTCGTTTGTTACCGGATCGAACAATGCCTGCTACAAAAAGGCTCTGTTACTTAAAAACGATGAAAAATGCTACATGGTTTCTTTTACCGGATGTATAAGAAACGATGTGGCGATAAACTGTGCTGACCAGAGTAATGTTGAGCTTTCGGGATTTGCCGTAAGGCTTTCCAAAGATGCGATCCCTGCCGGAAGATATACGGTGGGCGTTATGCATGATCATATGTTTGCAAAAGAAAAACTATATGCGTTCTCGAACAGGGAATTAACGGTGAAATGATGGATTATAAGAACGAATACGAAGAAGAACTTGAAAGAAATGCCCTTCTGGCCGAGAGGATAGCGGAACTTGAAGAGGAAAAGGAAGAGCTTTCTTTTAAACTTAACAGAATAAAGACAAATCCCGTCTGGAAGGCAAGCGCACCGCTAAGAAAGGCATTTCATTTCTGCTCAAGGAATTTCAAGCGCGTTAAAAATCTCGGCGGACCCAGAGGCATTGCTCATAAGATCGCATACAAAAAACGCGAGCGCGAAGCCATGAAGCAGTTCGGTACAAAGAGTTTCCCGGATGAGGCAAAAAGAAAACTCGAGGAAGAGACGAAGTTTGATCATGAGCCGCTGATCTCGATCCTCGTGCCGCTTTACAATACCCGTGAAGATATGCTCAGAGAAATGATAGGTTCGGTCGAGTGGCAGACCTACAAAAACTGGGAGCTGTGTCTTGCGGACGGTTCGGATGACGCTCATTCATATGTGGGCCGGGTTGTAAAAAGCTACAACGACGATCGCATAAAATATATGAAACTTGAAAAAAACGAGGGTATCTCCGGCAACACCAATAAGTGTCTTACCCTCGCGACCGGCGAATATATCGGTCTTTTTGATCATGACGATATATTGCATCCCGAAGCCTTGTACGAATATGTAAAGGTGATAAACGAAAAGGGAGCCGACTATATCTATTGTGATGAGACCACATATAAGAGCGGTAATATCGATAAGATGCTTACAATGCATTTTAAGCCCGACTATGCGGTGGACAATCTTCGTGCCAATAATTATATCTGCCATTTCAGCGTGTTCAAAAGAACACTTCTTGACGGTACGGAACTGTTCCGCTCACGTTTTGACGGAAGCCAGGATCACGATATGATATTAAGGCTTACCGACAGGGCAAAGTGTATCGTGCATGTGCCGAGACTTTTATATTACTGGCGCTGCCATTCCGGTTCGGTCGCATCCAATATCTCCGCAAAGGAGTATGCTATCGATGCCGCAAAGGGTGCCGTTGCAGATCATTTAAGGTCACACGGATATTCCGATTTTAAGATCACAAGTACGAGGGCTTTTGAGACTATTTTCAAGATAAGGTACAAGATCAACGGGACTCCGCTCATTTCGATAGTCATACCCAATAAAGATCATAAAGAAGACTTAAAAAGATGCGTAACATCCATTCTTGAGAAATCGACTTACACAAACTACGAGATCATTATCGTTGAGAATAATTCACAGGACGGTAAGACTTTCGAACTTTATGAAGAGTTAAAAGAAACCTCTGACAAGATCACGGTCGTAACCTATGAAGGGGCTTTCAATTATTCAAAGGTCAATAATTTCGGCGTAACCTTTGCAAAGGGCGAATACATTCTGCTTCTTAATAACGATACGGAAGTGATAACGGTCAACTGGCTCGAAGAAATGCTCATGTATGCTCAGCGTGAGGATGTCGGAGCGGTCGGAGCCAAACTTTACTACGCGGATCGTACGATTCAGCACGCAGGAGTCGTAATAGGACTCGGAGCACACAGGACCGCAGGTCATACACATTACAAGCAGTCGAGAGAAAACTTAGGTTATATGGGCAGACTGTGTTATACTCAGGATGTAACCGCCGTGACAGGAGCATGCCTTATGGTCAAGAAGTCCCTTTGGGATCTGGCCGGCGGACTTGATGAAGGTTTTGAGATCTCACTTAACGATGTGGATTTCTGCCTGAAGCTTCGTAAGAAAGGGTATCTTAACATATTTACACCGTTTGCCGAACTTTACCATTACGAATCGGTTTCGAGAGGACTCGACGATAACGGTGAGAAGGCAGAAAGATACAATAAAGAATCCGCTAAATTCAGGGAAAAATGGAAAGCCGAACTTGAAGCGGGCGATCCTTACTATAATCCGAATTTCTCTTTGGACAGAAGCGATTATTCGCTTAAAATAAATCAGTAAAGGCAAAGGAGATTTATTTATGAACGATGTTAAAAAGCAATATGAGTACTGGTTAAACGATCCGTATTTTGATGATGCCACAAAGGCTGAACTTAAGGCTATCGCCGATAATGAAGATGAGATCACGGACAGATTTTACAAAGATCTTGCATTCGGTACGGGCGGACTCAGGGGAGTTATCGGTGCCGGTACAAACCGTATGAACGTATATACCGTAAGAAAGGCAACTCAGGGCCTTGCAAATTACATAATCAAACAGAACGGACAGGATAAGGGTGTCGCGATAGCTTACGACTCAAGACGCATGTCGCCCGAATTTGCCGATGAAGCCGCACTTTGCCTTAACGCAAACGGTATAAAGGCTTACGTGTTTGATTCGCTTCGTCCCACTCCCGAGCTTTCTTTTGCACTCCGCACAAAGAAGTGTATTGCAGGTATAGTGGTAACGGCAAGCCATAATCCGCCCGAATACAACGGTTACAAGGTGTACTGGGAAGACGGTGCTCAGGTAACATCGCCAAAGGATACCGATATTATCAAAGAGGTTTCAAACGTTACCGATTACAATACGGTTAAGACTATGCCGCTTGAAGAGGCAAAAGCAAAAGGCCTTTACATTGTGATCGGAAAAGACATTGATGACCTTTATATGGAAGAACTTAAAAAGCAGATCATACATCCCGAGATCATCAAGGCCGTTGCCAAGGATATCAAGATCGTATATTCGCCTTTCCATGGTACGGGTAACATTCCCGCAAGAAGGATCCTTAAGGAACTTGGATTTGAAAATGTATATGTGGTACCGGAACAGGAACTTCCCGATCCCGATTTTACCACGCTTGAGTATCCCAATCCCGAGGATCCCAAAGCATTCACACTCGCTCTTAAGCTTGCAAAAGAAAAAGGTGCGGATGTTGTGCTTGCAACCGATCCCGATGCCGACAGACTCGGTATCTATGCATATGATACTCACACAAAGGAGTATGTTCCGTTTACAGGTAATATGTCCGGCATGCTTATAGCCGAATATATCTTAAGAGAGCGTACAAAGAACGGCACAATGCCTAAGGATCCCGCTCTTGTAAAGACTATAGTTACCACAAATATGGCAGATCCAATCGCAGCAAAATACAATGTTAAGCTTATAGAGGTCATTACAGGCTTTAAGTACATCGGTGAGCAGATCAAACTCTTTGAGCAGACCGGTTACAACAATTATGTATTCGGTCTTGAAGAAAGTTACGGATTTCTTGCAGGTACACACGCAAGAGATAAG
>JAGCCY010000245.1 GCA_017651385.1 Lachnospiraceae bacterium | reverse complement strand
GGCATGTTGTATCGAAGAAACGGCAGGATGGATCCGGTCATTCTTGTGTTCCCAATGTTTCTTTTTGCTCTTGTAAAGATGGATGAAGAAAAGTGGGAGTGGTTTCTTAAAAGATTTATCGACAGCTGGTTTTTGATGTTTGTCTATGCGGTCGTGAGATCGTTTAGGGAAACTCCTTTTAACTACAGACGTTTTTACGGATATTTTTTAAATATTGGACCCTTCGGCGTGTTTATGACATGCGCATTTGTGGCAGCAATCTTTGCGATTATATACAGCAGGGAAAAATACGGTCGCAAAAGTTTTTTCTACATAGTAAGTGCGGTATGGATCGCGGTATGTTCATATATGCTCTGGATCATTGATACCAGGACCGTTCTTGCGGGTGCGGCATTTGCTCTTATCTTCCTTTTCCTTTTTGGGAGAAAAGACACTTCAAAGCCCAAGATGCGAAAAAGACTTATCATACTTGGGGGCATTTTCGCTACGGGAATTATAGTTACAGCAGTGATACTTATTCTTGCACAAAATGAAAGCTCCGTCTATTGGTATGCAAAAGCGGAAGGCTCGATACTTGCGCCGCTTGCTATGATGATATCGAGATTTGCCGGGGCACTTAAGAGTTCACAGGGTGCCAACGGATGGGAGACGTTTGTAAATATCGTGGATCATCTTTCTTCAGGAAGAATTGAAATAGCTAAAGGTTACTCGGAATTTTTTAATTATGAAGGAAACGGTGCAGTGGGTTACGAACTTCCGAGCGGTTACTGGGTATACAATGCTCACTGCAATTATGTACAGATACTTATCGAATACGGATATTTTACATTGATAGAGACACTGGTGTTTGTGCTAATGTCATTTGTAATATCCATAAAGAGATATTTTAAGTCCGGTAAGAAGGTCATATATTTTATGCCTGTTTTATGGCTTGCCGCCATGCTGGGCGTATGGCTCGGTGAAGTAAATTCACTTTACTATCCGGTAACATTTTTCGGGTTTATGTTTATGGTAAGACTGTTTGTCCCCGATGATCTTAAGGAGACCGCAAAGATTGAAGTTAAATAGACTATCCGATAAAAACAAAATATTTTTGATCCTGTTCGCGGGCATACTTATTCGTACTTTGTACGTAATATTTATGCCTGTGGTCAATTTTGCCCAGTATGATATGGGGACCGTCGATTTCGAAAATAATGTATTAACCGGTCATCTGGGATATATATTCTGGCTTGTAAAGTATCATGCGGTCCCTTCTTTTGATCCGAGGCTTATATATCAGTTCAATCATCCGCCGGTCCATCATGCGCTTTGTGCACTGTGGGTAAGCTTTATAGGACTTTTTACCGACAATTCCAAAACTCTTATCGAATCGGTCCAGTTTATAACGCTCATATATTCGGTAATAACGCTTTTGGCTTTTGAGAGGATACTTGAAGAGACAAGGGTTTCGGAAAACGGAAAGATCTTAGCTCTTTTGATATTTACTTTCCAGCCCACGATCGTGATGACAGCCGGATCCGTCAATAACGACGGAGCGGGATTGATGTTCCAGATGCTTGCGATATGGTTTGCTCTTCGTTTTTATCGCACAAAAGCATACAGGGACATTATAGGGATAGCGCTTTTTATAGGCATAGGAATGCTTTCAAAGCTTTCGGCAGGTCTGATCGCGGTACCGATCGGCGTACTTTTTGTTTATATTCTGGTAAAAGAAAGCATCGATGAGAAGAAGTTTGCCCTTAAACGTTTTGTTCAGTATACAGTATTCGGGGCAATATGTTTACCGATTGGGCTTTTCTGGGTTTTAAGATGTTATATCAAGTTTGGAATGCCTTTTACCTATATTGCGTTTCTGCCCGAGACAAGCTGGCAGTATGTGGGTATGTATTCCGCATTTGAAAGACTGTTTCTTCCAAATCCCGTAACGCTTATTGAAAATATTTCAAACGGAAGCATAGGAATGGGATGGAACATTTGGGTCCAGCTTTTCAGGACTTCTGCTCTGGGTGAGTGTGATATGGCACTTTTCCCGCTTTTTGTAAAACTTATCTGCTTTTTGTTGATGGCGGTCAACTTTTCTGTAGCACTGTGGGCTTTTATCGCATTTATAAGAACTTATGCAGGCTTTAATAACAATAATACCGCTGTCAATGCCGGAACCCGCATAATATGGATATTGAGCTGGCTTATAATGATGTATTCGTATTTTTCTTTTGCCAATAAATATCCGCATGAATGCAGTATGAATTTCAGGTATGTGCAGTTTGCGATGGTTCCGCCAATGGTGGCTGTTGCCGTGGCCGAAGGTGAAGGCGGCGGGTTAAAAAAGCTTAAAAACATTGTAATTGCGGCATATTCGATATTATCGGCAGCGGTTTTGATATGCTGGTGTATGGTTGCATAATGATTTCCTAAGAGAAAGTTCAAAAGAGAACTTTCTCTTTCTTTTTCTTTAAGAAACCTTAAATATGTACATTAATCCCGCAAATATGGTATAATTTACTGGATTATGGGCATATGCCCGAGGAGGTAATCAAGTGGAAGAACTTGCGATATTCGGTGGCACTCCCGTAAGGGATGCCGATCATAAAATATATTACGGGCGCCAGTGGATCGAGGAAGACGATGTTAAGGTTGTTGCCGACACTT
>JAGCCY010000244.1 GCA_017651385.1 Lachnospiraceae bacterium | reverse complement strand
GGAGAATGTATTTACACTTTCAAGAAGGATAAAAGGCACAAAGTCTGTCACGATAAAATTTGATTCAAACGGCAGATTTTCATTTAAAGGTTTTTCTTTTGAAAGATTGAACAAAGCCTATGAAACCGTTAATGCTACGGAAAACCTGCGTATAACCGGCGACAGTTTTACCGTTTCAAAAGATGCGGTCACAAATATCGGCAACAACGTAAGCATCGAATTCGACGATATGAATTTCGATGAAGGAATGTCTTCCGTTATAATTTGCGGCCGCTCTCACAAAGAGATCACTTCCGTTCATCTTGTTTTTGAGGATGAAAGCAGTAATATAAGACAGATGGTTGAGATTCCGTTCTCGAAAGAATACAAAGAATTCAACCTTCCTTTGCAAGACTTAAGAATTAATGGTAAAGTTAGTCTTGTATTCCTGCCGGGAAGCGATTTTGACCTTAAATGGTTTAAATTTATAAGAAAGTAAGATCAAATGTCATGAAAAAACACGCCATACTCCTTTTTATCGGCTTTATCGCCGTACTCCGCTTATTTATGGGAATCAGAACAGATTCCTACGCAGATTCCTTAACAAACGGTTCAGCAAATGATATTTCCGCATCTGATGTGTCCGGAGCGGAAGTGACCGAAACCGATCCTTACGAAGGGAAGACCATCAACATTTATTATGACTTAAACGATGGTTTCTTCCCCAATGACGTCGATTATCCCGAAGAGTTTCTGTATAAGGAAGAGATCGAACTTCCAAAACCCGTAAAACAAGGATATTACTTTGACGGCTGGTACTTAAACAAAGGTTTTACAAGTCCCTGTAAGAACATAACCGATGCTTATATCCTTTCCGACAACGAGGAAAACGAAGGCCTTCATGTAAGACTGTATGCAAAATGGGAAGTTCCCGTAACATACACTCCCGATATCCAGGCTCTTCGAAATCCCGCAAAGGGCCTTATCGAAGTACGATTCGAAAAATTCTACAGAGAAGCTGACGGTTATCAGCTTGAGTACTCGACCGATGAGACTTTCGAGACCAAAGTGCACTATAAGGATCTTGATAATCTTCGTTACGCCTTCCTTAAAAACAAGACCGGGCAGAAAGCATATTTCATAAGAATAAGATCCTATGTGCTTGATTCGGTGGGCGAAAGAGTATATTCGGAATTCGGTCCCAAGAGAGTGATCTATGTATTTAACGGAACCGATGAGATAGAACCTTCACGTGAAAACGGTATGATACATTCTGCAGTAATTGAAGGCGGTTCGGTCGTGGTAACCGCAGAGGGACCCGAAAGAACATCGGGTGCCGACGATAATTATTATATAGTCAAGATAGATCCCCTAAGTGAAGTTGTAACCGGTGTTCATTCTTCGGCCGAAAAGGAAGACGAGCTTACAATGACCTTCCCGGTGTCGGGTAACCTGATGGCTAAATTTGCTCTGGCGGTCATGGAGGATGAGACAAATTATACCCTTATATCCCCCGGTGCATTTATAGACAATCCCGAAGCACTTGCTTCTTATACGGCTCCGTATCCCACACCCGCTTCCAAAAAAGGCCGTCAGGGTTCATACGATACGGGACTCGGTGATAAGCACTATTTCCACAATCTCTACATCGAGCAGCTTATCGGAACCGCCGGCTCACATGATGTAGCTTACAATTACAACGGAAAGACCTATTACTTCTATAACCCGACACATTATATCGACTATAACTCTTCGATACGCGCAGCCAATGCAAACGGCGGAACCGTTACAATGCAGCTTATGATCCGCTGGGGCGGCAATTCGACCGATATGATCTGTCCTACAGGCAGGACTCCGGGATACAACTACTATGCGTTCAATATGGAAGAACCCGGCGGACGCGAAAAGGTTGAAGCATGCTTTATGTTCCTTGCGGAATACTGGAGCAAACCAAATCTTCATGTGGATAACTGGATCCTCGGTAACGAAGTAAATACTTTCCTTAATACAACCGGCCGCTGGTACTGGGCGGGAAATGTCTCAAGAGACACTTTCATGACCAACTATTCCAACACTTTCAGGTGTCTGTATTATGCGGTAAAAAGTCATTCGGCTAACTCAAGAGTATTTACATGTACTGACCATACATGGAACGACAGAGACCGTGACTGGGGTACAAGAGGTTTCATTACAGCTCTTGATTCTTATCTTGATGCGATGAATCCTCATATACAGTGGAACCTTGCCAACCATGCGTACACGGCGGTCCTTACAAACGCAGATCCGTGGAACGACGGAAACGTTCGTATATACAGTGTTGCACACTCGGTCGGAGCAAGTTTTGTATCTCCGTATAACCTTGAAGTACTTACCAATTTTGTGAGGAACAATTTCGGTTCGGACGTGAGGATAATCCTTTCCGAAGTAGGTTTCTCATATACAAACGGTACCAATCCCACGCTTAACGGAGGCCGCCAGAGCGGTATGGATGTGCAGGCCGCGGCAACGGCATACCTTTATTATAAGGCACACTTTACATCAAACATTGATGCATGTATCTTCCACACGGGCGATGAAGGAGAACCGGGAAAGAACTTCCGTATCGAAGGACTTCCCGCAGGAGATGTATATACCTTTATGGATACTCCTTCCTATTCGGAACACACAAATCAGTATTTAGGCCTCATAAACGGAGCCACATCATGGGAACAGATCATTCCCGGATTTAACGGGGCTGCACTTCAGGGCATGCCTTCAAGATAGATAATATGGATACAAAAAAGAGCTGCGATGCAGCTCTTTTTTTATGCTTTCTTTTACCTTCTGTTACCGAAGATCGATACTATTATAAGTAATAAGACTATTATACCGACCACCTTACCGAAGCTCAATCTCTTTTCCTCTTCCGGCGTGTAGTTGACCATTTCCTGTCCTTCTTTGATCTCTTCACGTATCTTGCCCCAGGTGGTGATCCCCATGAAGTTGTCCCATACGGTATCCTCGGTCGAGGTAACAGCCGTCTGAGTCTCGCCGGTTGCGGCTTCAACCTCGGCAGTGGTCTTTATATATGATTCTTTTCTGTTCTCGCCGATTATAAGTGCAAGCACTAT
>JAGCCY010000243.1 GCA_017651385.1 Lachnospiraceae bacterium | reverse complement strand
GAAAACCAGCGTATAGTGGATCTAATGTGCCATGAGATCAAAAAGCGAGGCATTATGACACTTGCGGAAGGTGTTGAGACCGAGGAAGAATACTACTATCTTCTCGATCAGGACATAGACCTGATGCAGGGGTTCTACCTCGGAAAGCCGAAATTATATACCGAATACATTGAAGAAGCAAAAAAGAACAAAGAACAATAAAAGGTGCGAAAGATCGCACCTTTTTTCATACATTTCCTGGATAAACATAGTTAAGTCTTTCTTTTGCAACATCCGTAAGCTTATATATAAGACCGACATCGGTCGGAGCTCTGTCGGTCATGTGAAATCTCGGAAAGAATCTTGAAATATGAAGCGGGATATCCGCTCCCACCACATTTCCTTTTGCATCCTTAAGTCCCGCTATAAACGAGGATATATCTCTCATCTCATTAACCGAATCGTTTTCACCCGGCACGATAAGCGTTGTAAGTTCCACATGGCATACCTTGACCGCTTCTTTTATAAAATCAAGCACCATATCGAAACTTCCGTGGATTAGATCGTTATAAAAATACTCCGTAAAGCCTTTAAGGTCTATGTTCATGGCATCTATATACGGAGATATCTCATCAAGTACAGAAAGATCCGCCATGCCGGAACTTACAAGCACGTTCTTCATACCGTTTTCATGCACAAGCTTCGCCGTATCCCTCACAAATTCATAGCCCACAAGCGGCTCGTTATAGGTATAGGCAACGCCTATATTGCCTTTCGGGATCTGACTCAATGCGATATCGGTCAGTTCTTTGGGTGTAAGCGTTTCCGCGGTATCTGCGTATTTAAATGCCTCGGCCGACCATGAGATCTCGTGATTCTGGCAGAAAGGACAGCGAAGATTACATCCGTAGCTTCCCACCGATAAGATCTTTTTGCCCGGAAAAAATCTGTTCAACGGCTTTTTTTCAATAGGATCTAAAGCAAGCGACGTTATCTTCCCGTAGTTTGAAGCCACAACTTTTCCGTTTACGTTGGTCCTGGCTCCGCAAAAACCGGTCCTGCCTTCATTCAATTCACAATGCCTGAAACATACGCCGCAGACCGCCATATATACTCCTTAAACTTTAATAATGCCTTACAACTTCAAATCTTTGAAGCGTTATGGGTTCCGATGCCGATATTCCCGCCTTGTTTCTGGCGATCTCAATCTGTTCCTCAACCGTATCGACTCCGTCAAGATCGGGTAAAAGAAGCCCTCTTCTCGATCCGCTTTTTACGATCACTCCGTATTTCTTTACATCGAGCATATCGGGAGAATCAATGTCTTCGGGCTTTGACAGTATATCCACATTGATCTCAAGAAAAGGAAGTTCATAAGGTTTTATCGGGTCAAACCTCGGATCGCGCACAGAAGCACTTATCGCATTTTGTATGATCTCCTCCGCTATGCAGTCTGTTGTGGGCAGAAACGTTCCTATACAGCCTCTCAATCTTCCGTTTTCGTGTATGGACACAAACGCTCCGGCCGAATTTTTATACATTTCTTCCGGAAGATCATTTGGCACCCCGATCGTCCTGTGATTAACTATATATTCATTGACCGTTTCTCTCGCAAGTTTTACGTAAGCATCGCTTTTTGACTGTTTATCGGTAAGTTCGCTCATTTTCTTTTCCCTGTATATTTTTAGAAAATGCCTTTTGTCATCCTCTCCTTCGGGATAAAAAGTACATATTCCGTAGCCCACTCCGGTCACGTCCTGATGTGACAGCTTATTTATCGAAAGTGCCTTTCCGTCAAGAGCGCCGGCCATGATCACAAACGATCTGTGCCCGCATTCGGCGGCCTTTTCGCAAAAGTTTTCATCAAAATCAAAAAGTTTTAAAAACTCACCGCGGGAGCATACATCCATTATGCGCTCATCGTAGACCGGACCTTCCTTGGCAAAACCGTACGGACCGTAATCTTTAAGTTTATGCGAAAGATCTCCGCTTGCCACATAGACAACACGACGTTTAAGTTCTTCGACCGCCTCGTTTATGATCTGTCCAAGCTCATAATGACGTGTAAGATCAAGCCCTGACAGCCCTAGCCTTACAAGCTTAAAGTCGTTTAAATACTTTCTTATAAAGTAAAGCGGGACCATTGTGCCGTGATCGAGTTCTTTGTCACGTTCGCCGAGTGTACCCGCGGGAAAATCCTTTTCTTCGCAAAGCTTTTCTATCCTTTTTACAAGCTCATCGTCATAATCTTCATCAAACTTAACTTCGGGAGCATTAAACCTTGAAAAAGAACCCGATGCATGCCGGCCCGGTGAAATATGAAAATAATCCGCATACATAACGGAATGCGGGCTTGATATCACGATCGTATCGGGCTTAAGCTTAGCTATCTGCCTTCCGACTTCATCATATGAGCGTGTGGTTTCTTCTATCTCTGCCTCTCCGCCTTTTCCGACATTGGGAACTATGAGCGGCGGATGCGGTACCATAAATGCTGCAACTATCGACATAAGCGCCTCCGTGATCAGATAAAAACACAGTCTGCGACATCTTTCTTATACAGTAAATTATAATTACTGTTATCAAAGTACTCAAGCCATATCGAAACATTTACATGCACTTCGCTATATAGTAAAATGAATGGGTATATTAATTGGGCGTATATAAAAAAATCCATTCGGAGGCATTAATGCTCGGCAATTATTCAATACCACCCAAGACCTATTTTGAGATAGCATCACTCGGGTACCTGTTGATCCTGTATCTGATCTCTTTTCATGACCCCAATCGCAATATCCGTACATACAGAGTATTCCGCATTCTCGAGCTTGATATGTTGCTTGCGCTTGTCGTAAGTATCCTTACATATACGTTTGCCTTTCCGGAACTCGGCACGCCCATCCCGGTATGCACGATGCTCAGGACAATGGATTCCGTTATGTGCGTATTGGCATCAAGGATATTCGCCATCTATCTTTTTGCTTATGTTGATACGGACCAAAGGCTTAAGCCCATCTCCGTTATCGGTAATATCATATTCTCCGTATATCTTATATGCATGGTAATGAATCTTTTCTTTAAATTCATCCTCTGGTACACGCCCGAAGGTGTATATATGCACGGAAAACTCTTTGTGCCGATCGTATTCTCCGCGCCGATCTACTATATGGCGAGCGGCATTTTCATCCTGCTTAAACGTCTTAAGATCCTTCATTTTCGAGAAAAAGCGGCATTATCGATCGCTTCCTTCGTAACGCTTTTCGGAACGATGATCCAGGCCGCCACCGACGGGGGCGTCCTTCTTTCACTTCCGTTCGGTTCCGTCGGCATCTTTGTACTGTACTTTTCGCTTGAAACATCCGACTATCATAAGTTACTCAGAAACAACGAAAAGCTCAGAATAGCCGAACAGGATGCGATCAAGGCCAACCGCGCAAAAAGTGATTTCCTTGCCAGTATGTCGCACGAAATAAGAACTCCGTTAAATGCCGTGCTCGGAATGGATGAACTTATATTAAGAGAGACCGATGAGGAAACCTCTCCCGATACTGAATCCATTAAGCGTATAAATGAATATGCCGTAAACATCCGCGATGCGGGACAGGTTCTTCTTTATGTCATTAACGATATCCTGGATCTTTCAAAGATAGAATCCGGCAAAATGGAGTTAAATCCCGCACCGTACAGATTAAGTGCGCTGATCGACGGCATAACTCCCATGATCAACGTAAAAGCCGAACAAAAAGGACTTGTATATATCCACAAGGCCGATCCTTCCGTTCCTGACTTTCTTATCGGTGACGGGTTAAGAGTCAGGCAGATACTCATAAATCTTTTAAACAATGCCGTAAAATATACAGAGTCCGGAAATGTGGAACTTGAAGTTTCCATGAAAGACAGGACCGATGACGCCGTGACTTTATGTTTCGATGTAAAGGATACAGGAATAGGCATACGCAAAGAAGATCTTCCGAAGATCTTCGACGATTTTAAACGGCTCGACGAAAAGAACAACGAAAAAATAGAAGGCACCGGACTCGGGCTTACCATAGTCAAGCGCATGACAGGCTTAATGGGCGGAACCGTAAGCGTAAAAAGCGAATACGGTAAGGGTTCCGTATTTACGGTGATCATCCCTCAGAAGATAGACAGCTCGCCTCATGAAAACGAGGCCGCTCCCGAAGTCACAAAGAGTAAGCTTCGTGAAAAGATCTACTATCGCACACCCGAGTGCAGCTACCTGGTAGTGGACGATAACCGCTTAAACCTTGTGGTGGCTCAGCATTTCTTGGACGGATTGGGCGGAGTTATCGAAACTGTAATGAGCGGGGCCGAAGCGCTTGAAAAAATGAAAGCACAAAAATACGATCTCATTTTTATGGATCATATGATGCCCGATCTTGACGGTATCAAAACATATGAGCTTTCTTTAAAGGATCCGAAAAACATAAACATCGATACTCCGATGATCATGATGACCGCAAATGCTCTAAGCGGAATGCGCGAAGAATACCTTGAAATAGGCTTTGCGGACTACATAAGCAAGCCCCTGGAGATAAAGGAGTTATTAAGAGTCGTGGCACTTCATCTTCCCGCCGATAAGATAAAGCCCGTAATGGACGTTTCGGATAACCGATGATCATATCGCAAAATAAAAAGGCTTCTTTTAAATGATTTAAAAGAAGCCTTTTTTATGTTCTATTTATTTATCGTACGGCTTAATGGTCACGATGCTGCCGTCTTCACGGTAATTAAGCTCCGTGTACTTAACGTTTCTTCTGTGGTTGATACCGCCCGAAAGCTCACAGTCATGATAGAAAAGATACCATTTTCCGTGATACTCAACGATAGAGTGATGAGTGGTCCAGCCAAGTACCGGCTCCATGATCTTACCTTTAGAGGTGAAAGGACCCTCGGGGCTGTCTCCCACTGCATATACAAGGAAATGTGTCGTACCAGTTGAATACGAGAAATAGTACTTTCCGTTGTACTTATGCATCCAGGGATCTTCGAAATATCTTCTGTCCTCGTCTCCCGCACGAAGTTCCTCGCCGTTCTCGTCAAGGATCTTTATATGCTTGTACTCGCCTTTGAGCTCCTTCATGTTTTCCGAAAGCTCGCCGACCATGGGACCGACTTCCGGTTCATCGGGTGCATTTTCTTTGCCGTTCGGATCGAACTTGCCCGTCTTCCACTTCTCAAGCTGTCCGCCCCAGAGGCCGCCGTTATAAAGCCAAACTTTTCCGTCATCGTCCACAAGCACAGCCGGATCGATACTGAAAGTTCCCTGAATATAATTATCTTCTGCCTTAAAAGGTCCGACCGGGCTGTCGCTTACAGCCACACCGATACGGAAGATGCCTTCCTTGTCGCGGGCAGGAAAATAAAGATAATACTTTCCGTCCTTAAATGCTATATCGGGTGCCCACATCTGCTTGCTCACCCAGGGAACATCCCTCATGTGAAGCGCTTCGCCGTTATCGACACAGTCAGCCTCAAGATTATCAAGCGAAAGAACATGGTAGTCTTCCATCTGATATTCATCGCCCTCATCATTGTCCTCACCGTCGTGGGCAAGGTCATGCGAAGGATAGATATAGATCTTATCGTTAAATACATGGGCCGAAGGATCGGCCGTAAAGATGTGTGATACTAAAGGTCTCCTCTGT
>JAGCCY010000242.1 GCA_017651385.1 Lachnospiraceae bacterium | reverse complement strand
CATACGTCCTCATGTAAAGACCCTGTTAAACGATTTTGATTCGGATCTTGCGTGCGAGATAAGAGATGAGATCGATACTCTGGGCGATATCTATAAAACGATCGAAGAAGCCATAGTCGAAGAACCGCCTCTTACGCTTAAAGAAGGCGGGATCATAAAAGACGGTTTTTCAAATGATATAGATACATTAAAGCGTGCTAAGACGGAAGGCAGACAGTGGCTTTTGGAACTTGAAGCCAAGGACAGGGAAAGGACCGGCATCAAAAACCTTAAGATCAAATACAATAAGGTGTTCGGTTACTATTACGATGTCACAAACTCTTTCCTGAATCTCGTTCCGGAAGATTATATTAGAAAGCAGACTCTTGTCGGTTCGGAAAGATATACCACTCCCGAACTTAAAGAGATGGAAGATAAGATATTAAATGCCGAAGACAAGCTCTACGGTCTTGAATATGACATATTCTGCGATATCAGGGATTCGATCGCCGCAAAAGTGGACAGAGTGTACAAAACAAGCAAAGCCATCGCAAAACTGGATGTTTTTGCGTCTCTTTCCTATGTGGCAGAAAGAAATCATTATGTCCGACCGAAACTTAATGAAAAGGGAGAGATAAAGATCTCCGACGGAAGGCATCCTGTTGTGGAGATGCTCATGGACGGCGGACTGTTCATCCCGAACAATACGCTTCTTGATAACGGAAAGAACACGATCGCCATAATAACAGGCCCCAATATGGCAGGAAAATCTACTTATATGAGACAGGTGGCTTTGATAGTACTCATGGCTCAGATAGGTTCTTTCGTGCCCGCCAAAGAAGCCAATATCGGTATAGTGGACAGGATATTCACAAGAGTCGGGGCATCGGACGATCTTGCCAGCGGTCAGAGTACCTTTATGGTCGAGATGAATGAAGTGGCCAATATATTAAGGAATGCCACATCAAATTCGCTTTTGATCCTCGACGAGATCGGACGCGGAACATCGACATTTGACGGTTTAAGTATCGCCTGGGCGGTGATCGAACATATAAGCAACAAAAAGATCCTCGGCGCGAAGACCTTGTTTGCGACACATTATCATGAACTTACCGAACTTGAAGGCAAGATGAGCAATGTAAACAATTATTGCATCGCGGTAAAAGAAAACGGTGAGGACATTGTTTTTTTACGTAAGATCATAAAGGGTGGCGCAGACAGAAGTTACGGTATTCAGGTAGCAAGACTTGCCGGCATACCCGAAATAGTGTTAAATCGCGCAAAAGAGATATCGGAGCAGATATCCGATAACGATATTACCGAAAAGATACAGAATATACAGATAAATATCAAAAACACAAACGATAAGCCCAAGGTCAGGGAGGATGAGGATATCAACCAGATGTCGTTATTTGACACGGTCAAAGATGAAGACATAATAGACGATCTGTTATCGTTGGACCTTACGAATATGACACCGCTTGATGCTTTAAACAACCTATCCCGCCTTCAGAACAAACTTATAAACAGGTGGTAAAAATGAGCGACATCATTCTTTTGGACAGCGCAACGATCGACAAGATCGCAGCCGGTGAAGTGATCGAACGGCCTGTAAATGTCGTAAAGGAATTACTGGAAAATTCGATCGACGGCGGCGCGGATATAATAAATGTCGAGATAAAAAACGGCGGCCAGGATCTTATAAGGGTTACCGACAACGGTTTCGGTATCGTAAAGGATCAGGTAAAATCCGCTTTTTTAAGGCATGCCACAAGCAAGCTTACGGATATTAAGGACCTTGAATCCCTGCATTCGTTAGGCTTTCGCGGTGAGGCGCTATCGAGTATCAGCGCAGTTTCAAAAGCCGAAATGATCACCAAGACAAAAGACAGTCTTCTCGGCACACATATAACCATAGACGGCGGAAAATTATCATCGTTTGAAGAGATCGGTGCGCCAAACGGTACGACCGTAATAGTAAGACAGCTATTTTACAATACCCCCGCAAGAAAGAAATTTTTAAAAAGTGCGACGGCGGAAGCCGCAAGGATAGAAGATCTTATTGAAAAGATAGCTTTAAGCCATCCCGAGATCTCATTTACATTTATCATAAACGGAAAGACCAGATTTACCACAAGCGGTAACGGCGACCTAAAAGACGTGATATACAGGATACGCGGCCGCGAGATATACGACAGGCTTTTATCGATAGATCATGATGATGAAGATCTTAAGATAACCGGATTTATCACAAGACCCGAATATAATGCCGGAACGAGAGAAGAGGAAGTGTTCTTTGTAAATAAACGTCTTGTAACTTCCAAAGATCTTTCTCTTGCTTTGGAAGACGGTTTCCACGGATATCTTATGCAGCACAGATTCCCGTTCGGTATTGTGTTCATCGATATCGACCCTTCGTCTATCGATGTAAACGTTCACCCTCAGAAATCCGAGATACGTTTCGACGATATCTTTAGAGTAAGGGATGCCATAGTAGATTGTGTGGCAAAGAAACTGCATGAGCCCGAGCTTATTCCTGTCGTTGACGTTGAGGATGAATCAAAAAAAGTAATCGAAACAGAAAAAACCACAGAGCATACAAATGAGAATGCTTTTACCTTACAAGAGGATAAAGAACCCGGGCATCACATTACAGAGGAAAGTATAAGCGTTGAACCGGTAATGCCGGATGTCAGCAAAAGACCCGATCCCGTTGAACATTCTCCCGAACCGTTTGAAACAAAAAGGATCGTTAACAGAGAATTTGAAGAAATCCCCTCAGAGCCGTCCATACCCGAATACAGACAGGACAACATGTTTGAGGAAAGGCTCATAGACGATGCACCTTTAAAGGAATACAGGATAATCGGTCAGGTCTTTGATACTTACTGGCTCATAACATTAAACGACAATCTTTATATCGTCGATCAGCATGCGGCACATGAGAAGGTTAACTATGAGAATTTCTTACAGCACTACAACAGTGAAGGAGGAAGCTACGGACAGATGATTAATCCGCCCGAAATCCTTCATTTATCGCCTGTT
>JAGCCY010000241.1 GCA_017651385.1 Lachnospiraceae bacterium | reverse complement strand
TTTTTTGATAGCTTATCCGAAGGCAGAGATTCGCTTTATAAGCGAAAAGGCGTGTTCAAACTTATTATGATCTCATCCGTGATAACGATGTTTATGGGTGTGGTCCAGGTGTTAAGCGAGCCGATGATGCTTTCTTTTACCGATTCAAAGACACTTGGCTTTGCGGAAACCCTGTGCGCGACGGGGATGCTTGTCATGTCGGTCATCATAGGTATCGTCGGGATAAAGAAAAGGCACTCAAAAGTACTCGGGATATCCCTTGCGATGTCGGGAGTATTTATGATCGGCTTTGCATCAAAAGAAAACATAGTCCTTATATGTATATTCGGAGCTCTATTTTTTGCAATGCTCCCGATGGCCAATTCATCGCTTGATTACCTTGCAAGGGTCAATATCCCCGAAGAACTTCAGGGCAGGGCATGGGGCTTTATAGGTTTTCTTTCGCAGCTTGGTTATATTCCGGCATTTGCACTTTCGGGAGTGCTTGCCGACGGTGCGGCAAAAGCCTTTGATATGACGGTGGGCAGAGGATCGGCGCTTGTGATAACGGTTTCGGGAGTGATGCTTGTCATCACATCTTTGATAACTTTATTTTCAAAAAAGATAGAAGATCTTGAAAGCGGAAAAGAAAAGCCTGCTTAGATCATCATCCGGGATGGTTCTTTGACCGTGATCACAAAAATACGCTATAATGGATATCGGGTTAAAGGAAGATAAAATACATAGGAGAAAAGTATGTTAAAAGCAATCCTTACGATCGATGATATAGCGTCACAGAATACTCCCGCCTTAGTGGATTATCTTAATTCAAAAGGCATAAGACCGGTTATGTTCGCGGTCGGGGAGAATGTCGAAAGATATTACGACGAAGCAGTATATGCCTTAAAAAACGGCATGGTCGTCGGAAATCACAGTTATTCACATCCCCATTTTTCACAGATCCCTTTTGAAGAGGGAGTGGAAGATATCTTAAAATGCGACAGGATCCTGGATAAACTGTATGCCGATGCAGGAGTGACGCGTTCTTTTCGCCCGTTTCGATTCCCTTACGGAGATAAAGGCGGAGAACATAAGGATGAGTATCAAAAGTTCTTTAAAACACACGGTTTTGACAAGCTTTCCGACAGAGAGGTCACTTACGAATGGTGGCCGGAAAGCGGACTTGATAAGGATATAGATACATTCTGGACCTTTGATTTTGCGGAATACAATATCCGTAAGGGATCCGGCTTCACCGTTCAAAACGTTTGGGACAGGATAAATGATAAAGCTCCACAAAACGGCGGAAGCGTGTTTTATGAAAACAGCCTTAACATACTTCTTCTTCATGCTCATGACGAAACGGAGGAACTGGTTCCCGGGTATTATGCAAAGTTTTTGGACTATCTTCTTGAAAACGGCGTAAAGTTTGAAAAACCCGAATTTTTTAGACCGGTTTAGGAAAATGAGATATATAATACTTGATTCGCATAAGAACATATCGAAAGAAAGACTAAGCTCTCTTGCCGAATTTTTCGTAAATGCGGGTAAAGCCGGCGAAGGCAATGCCGATATACAGGTGAATTTTTGCGCCGATTACGAGAAACAGTATGCGGTTAAGTGGTTTGAAGTCATGGCCGTTGATAAGGGGAAAACCGTCGGTTATTTAAGGTGTTTAAGAGATCCCGACGATCCCGTGAGATGGTATATCGGCGACGTGTATGTATTAAAGGCGTACAGAGGGCATAAGACAGCCACAAATCTTTATTTGAAGGCCTTTGACGAACTGGCGTATTACGATGCGGCAGAATATGTGATCGCATCGGTGGACCGTGACAATAAGCCTTCTATTAACTTACATACGGGACTTGGTTTTTATGATACAAAGAAACCGTGCGGGTTTGCGGATTTTTATGACAAAGAGAACGAGACCTGTTACTTAAAGCAGCTTTTCCAGTATTACCCTGTTCCGGGCGCGGATACGCCTGTGGTCGAAAAGATATTCCCGATATGGGCAGAATATGTAAAGACCGCTTTTCCGGATGCGGGTGAAAAAGAACTAAAAGCTAAACTTAAAGACCTTCTTTCGGATTCCGTTTCCGGAAGATCGGCGTTTTATGCAATATGGAACGGCTTAAATCTTGTGGGATTTAAGTATGAAAAAGACGGAAAGACCGTTGAATACAACAGTTTAATCCAAAGGACTTTGTAGTTTGTCGAATTTATTACGGTAAATGATATTAAGAAGCCCATGCAGTGAACGCAGGCATTCTGCGACAAGTTCATCTGTTATGAGCTTCTTTTCCAATGCTTCAGCAAGCTCGTCAAGGTCCACGACCTTAAAATGTCCGTCGGGATACATGACCACATCGGCTAAAAGGTCGGTGACCACGAGCGTATTTTCATCTTCGTTGTAGTCGTAATTGACGATATCGCAGTACCAGTATAAAAGGGTACCGTCATCCTTGTAGAATTTGCTTATCTTAAAGCCCTGATCCAGATAGTAGCAGGAATATCCGTGAGAGAAATCGGGCCCCGGATGGAACGCTTTCCATGACGTCACGATGTGTTCGTTGTCGGCTTCTAAAATGATGTCATCTTTTAAAAGAATGCATTTTTCGGGAATGATCTTTTTCATGTACAGCTTTAACACATCTTTATGGCACATAGTTGTTCCTCCGTTGTGATATTAAATTCTTATTGCCAACAGTTTACCCCTATTCATACGATTAGTCCATCGGATATCCGAAAGATACGTATATCAAACTATACTAAAGGAGCACGCAGCCTTTCTGCAGTATCACATTCGCGTACTGGCTTGTTTCCGAGGTGGCGATCACCGCATAGGCCTTTTTGGATTCTTCATAGAATTCAAAACGTTCAAGCTTGTCGATGACGGCTGTTCCGCGTTCTTCGTATTTTGCGACGATCTCATCGTATTTTTTCCAGATCGACACGTCGGCGTTGTCGCCTTTGACTCTGTCCATAAGTTTTACGGGCTTATCTATATAACTGTCGAGCGGAAAGACGGAGAGTATTGCATCGAGTATCTCGGGCACACCGTGGCCGTCCATTCTTATCACGATCGCATCTTTTCCCATAGTCTCTGCGGGAAAATTGCCGTCTGCAATGACGATCGTGTCACTGTGCCCCATTTCGCACAGAACCTTTAACAGCTGGGGGGATAACATGGGTGAAATTCCTTTTAACATAAAAGTTCCTTTCTTTTCTTTTAAAGCATATTTAACGGTTCCGGTATTTCCTTTAAATCCTTAAAACCGTAGAAGTTAACTGCGTTAAGTCCCATGAAAAGTTCTTTTTCATGTCCGGTAAGTTTATCTGTCTCAAGAATAAAGCGTACTGCGGACTTGTATGTGATATCCGTCATCGTGCGGGGGTAGTCGCTTCCCCACATAAGCTTTTCGATACCGCAGATGTTTTTTGCTTCGCAGATTGCATCTATCGCGGAAGGATAGGGATAGAACTCATAGTTAAAAAGCCATGTGAGGCCGCCGCTTTCGATGTATACGTTTTCGTGCCTTGCAAGCTTTATCTGTTCCTGCCAGTTTTTCGTGGTGACCATTCCGAAATGCCCGATCGTGATCTTAAGATCCGGACATTCCTTTATAAGATACTCCATATCTGCAGTCTGAAGATCGCCGTCGGCAAGGTCAAGACCTATGAATTTACCTGTTTCTTCGACTTCTTTAAAAAGAAAGAGAAGCTTTTTTAGTTCCTTATCCTTAAGCCTTGACGCACATATTTTTATGCCGTCGAAGCCGTCGAGTGCATAACCTTCCTTTTCCTCGTAAAGAGAACAGATCTTAACTCTTTCGGGGTATTTTTCTTTGGAGGATCTAAGGTATTCATCCTGATTTCCGTCGATGTATTCCTGAGTGACCACACAGCCGTTTACGCAGGCGTAATCCATATTGGCGATGAGACGTTCAACGGTGTTTCTGTCATCATCCATGTACGGAGGCATCATCTGGCGGATCTCCCCGCCGAAATCAACCTTTCCGTTTCCGATACCGTATACCGGCTTTCCGTTTACAAGACCGGCTTCTTTATCCCAAAGATGTACATGAGCATCGATCTTTATCATATTTATTCTCCGTGTACTTTGATCAGAACCTTTGCAAGGCTTCCGTCGTTGTGTGTAAGGGCGTCAAAAGCATCTTTTACGTTATCTATCGGATATACGTCGGAGACCATATCAAGAACATTGACGCTGCCCGATGCGATAAGATCGATAACTTCCATAAAGTCTTTGGGGAGCGAGTTTCTGCTTCCGAAGACATTAAGTTCCTTTTTAAGAAGAACAGAGTGTAAGAAGGTTGTCTCTTTCTTGCCGTTTCCGATCAGTATGATATTTGCTGCAAATGCGGCGCAGTCGATGCAGTTTAAAAACGTTACGTTGCTTCCGCAGGCTTCCACACATACGTCAAAGCCGTTTCCTTCGGTGATACGCATTGCTTCTTTTACTATATCGTTCTTACCCGAATTAATGACTCCGTCTGCTCCGAAATGAAGCGCCTTGTCAAGCCTTCCGTCTAAAAGATCGGATACATATACGGTGGCGCCCTGAGCCTTTGCCGCTAAAAGCGCGAAAAGTCCGATGGGGCCCGCACCTACCACGAGTACGTTATCGCCCTTATTGATCTTTGCACGGTGAAGAGCGTGATATGCGATCGTAAACGGCTCCACCAGAGCGAGTTCTTTTGCGGAAAGACCTTTGCCGGGATATATGCGTTCGACCGGCATAACGATATATTCGCGGAAGCATCCGTCGCGCTGTACGCCCATGGTCTGATTGTCGGTGCAGCAGTTTATGTGGCCGCGTTTGCAGGAATAGCAGGTCTTACAGTTAAAATAAGGATTTGCGGTGATCACATCGCCGGCTTTTAAACCCTTGTCGTTGTCCGGTACGGAGACGATCCTCGCCGAGAATTCATGTCCCGGGATACGCGGATACGTAGTAAACGGCTGATTGCCCGTAAAACTCGCGACATCCGAACCGCAGATACCGCAATATAAGATTTCAAGTAAAGCTTCGCCCTCGCCGGGAACCGGCTTTTCGGTCTCGGTGACCGAGACTTCGAATGGTTTGTCGATCAATACAGTTTTCATTTTTCTGCCTTTCATCTGCATGTGGCGGTAAAACCCGCCACACTGCCTTTAATCACTTAATTGATAATATTATGTCAACCTAAATCCACATATTTGGGATTCCATACAACAGCTGTCTTAAGAGGAGAGTTCTTGCAGTAGATCTTGTTGTTGTAAGCAGCGATCGGATCTTTTATGAATTCCTCTTTGTCTATAAGCTCGACGATCTTGTCATAATCGCTCTTTGCAAGCATTTCAATGGCCTTTTCCATATGATCCTGCCTGAAATTGATGGAACCGAAGATCAGGTGATTCTCAAAACCGAAGGGCATTGTGTCAAAAGTGATCTGGGGTCCCAGCGAAAAACTGTTGTATATGCCGTTGCAGCCTAAAACCTTATGCTTGAATGCGATCTCGTGCTCGACATTTACGCCGCTTACGCCTATAAAGGTCGTGGCCCGTCCGCCGAGCGTATGTATGATCGCCTTTGCAAGCGCTTCGTTATCGTCATAATTGTTGCGAAGGTATAAAGCCTTGGTCTCTCTTAAGGCA
>JAGCCY010000240.1 GCA_017651385.1 Lachnospiraceae bacterium | reverse complement strand
AGTGCGTATATCGGAAGCTATATAGGAGGTTTTGTATCGGGCGAAGGATCGTTTACTTTTAAAGGCGATCTTACTCCGATAATAGTTTCTTTTGTATCTGCTCTTGTCATGGCGATATTTACATACTTTGCGGAAAAGAAGCATATGGTATGGCTTGAGAGCTTTTCTATCGCGGGAAGCATGCTTGTGGGCATGATCGTTGCCGTGCTTTTGTAAGGAGGGAGCGGATATGAACAAAGAATATTTTGATAAATACAATAAAAATACACATATCATCGGCCGGACCGTCAGCCTTATAACACTTGTGCTTCTGGTGGGAGCGCCGTTTGTGATCGGGAACGTTATAGGCGCAAGCCCGAATCTTGTTGCCGTTGTAAAAGGATTTGCTTCGGTCGGACTTATATGGACCGTTTCAAGCGTGGTCGAATTTCTCGTATATACGCCCATGCTCGGAGCGGGCGGAGGGTATCTTGCTTTTATCACCGGCAATCTTATCAACATGAAGATCCCCTGCGCAATGAATGCCAAAGATATGGCAGGTACAAAATCCGGCACGACCGAAAACGAGATCATATCGACATTGTCGATAGCGTCGTCGAGTCTTACCACGATAGTGATACTTGCTCTCGGGGTATTGCTTCTTGTGCCGTTACAGCCCATCCTCCAAAGTCCTGCTCTGCAGCCCGCATTTTCAAATGTGGTCCCGGCACTGTTCGGAGCGATGGCTTACCAGTATTTCAGAAAAGACATAAAACTTGCGATGGTGCCTTTGATCCTCATGAGCGTTCTTTTTATACTGGTGCCCGCATTGATAAGCCAGACCAGCATCATGATCATTCCAAGCGGTGCGATAACGATCGGTCTTGCCTATCTTATCTTTAAGAAGAAGGGAAAAGAAGAATAATGAAAGCGGTTTACATAATTCTAGTCTGTCTCGGATGCGTGATCGGACTGATCCTTTTTCTTTTGCTCATAGCCCTTATAAAAACGCTTTTGACAGCCGGTAAGGTGTCTTTGTATAAAGCACCCGAAGAAGACGACAGGGCACGTAAGTATGCGGAAATATTATCCAAAATGGTTCGGTACGATACCACATCACATGACAGCGTGCCGGATATTTCAAGGTTTGAAGGCTTCCATGAGGTTTTAAAAGAGCTTTTCCCGAATGTCTTTGAAAAACTTGAGATGACCGATATAGACGGAAACCTTCTGTTCTTCTGGAAAGGAAAAAGCTCCGAAAGACCGCTTGTACTCATGAGCCATCAGGATGTTGTGCCTGCGGAGGGCAAATGGATCCACGAACCCTTTTCGGGCGATATAGCCGACGGAAAGGTCTGGGGAAGAGGTGCTTCGGACACAAAGTGCTCGGTCATGGGATTTTTTGAGGCAGCGGAAGAACTGTTAAAAGAAGGATACACGCCACCCATGGATGTGTATCTTTCCTCGTCATGTACGGAGGAATGGGCAGGCGACGGGTGCCCGAAGCTTGTAAATGAGTTAAAAAGAAGAGGTGTAAAGCCTTACCTTGTATGCGATGAAGGCGGCGGTATCATAACCGATCCGGTCGGAGGCATAAAAGGAAACTTTGCCATGGTGGGGGTTTTTGAAAAGGGCAAAGCAGACATCCTTCTTACGGCCAAAAGTAACGGCGGACATGCATCCGCTCCAAGGAAGAATTCGCCGATAGCGAGACTTTCCGCTTTTGTGCATGAAGTCGAAAATAAAAATCCGTTTAAAAGAAAAATGCTTCCCGAAGTGCAGGCAATGTTTGAAAGGCTTGCGCCTTATGCGAATTTCCCTTTAAAGCTTGTTTTCCTTAACATGTGGCTCTTTAAGCCTGTTCTTTTAAAGGTTATGCCGGCCATATCCGCTCAGGCGGGCGCAATGCTTCAGACCACCATGGCTTTTACGATGCAGTCCGGATCGGATGCGTATAACGTAATGCCGCAGGAGGCAACACTCGGTGCCAATATGCGTTTTATCCCGCACCAGGGAATGGACGAAAGCTTAAAGATCGTAAAAGATCTTGCAAAGAAATACGATCTTGACATAAAGATCATGCATGCCGGCGACTACTCAAAGCCGGTCGACATTAACGGCGAAGGATTTAAAAAGGTTGAAGCCGTCATAAAAGAAACTTTTGCGGGTCTTCCCGTAAGTCCGTATGTCATGACCGGAGCGACCGACGCTAAATTTTATCAGGAGATCTGTGACTGCGTGGTAAGATTTGCCCCGGTGATATACGGTCCCGAACAGATGGCGGGAATGCACGGACTTAATGAAAATATAGAATATAACTGTCTTCCGGGATGCGTTGATTTTTATAAGAATATGATCAAAAGCATGTGATCTTTAGGTCAATAGACATAAAAGACCGGTTCGCAGACCGGATGCCAAAAGGATAAACGATATATGATAAAAAATGTGATATTTGATATGGACGGAGTGATATTCGACTCCGAAAGGGCTTGTCTCGTATGCTGGAGCGAGCTTGCAAAAAAGTACGGATTAAGCGATGTCGAAGAAGTTTTTACAAAGTGCATAGGTACCAATAAAAACCAGACCGCGGAAATAGTAAATAACGCTTACAGTGCGGAGTTTGGCCCCGATATTGCCGATAAACTCCTTTCGGAAAGTTCTGTACTGTTTCATCAAAAGTATGATAACGGAAGGCTCCCTTTAAAGAGCGGTGTACGTGAAATACTTGATCATTTAAAAGAACGCGGTTACAGGATAGCGCTTGCATCATCCACAAAAAAAGCGACCGTGGAGCGTGAACTTACCGAAGCCGGACTGATCGGTTACTTTGAGCTTATAGTGGGCGGAGATATCGTAAAGATCAGTAAGCCGAATCCGGAAATATATCTTCTTACCTGCAAAGAACTTATGATTAAGCCCGAAGATGCTTATGCGATCGAAGATTCTTTTAACGGGATAAGAGCCGCGCATGCGGCAAATATGCATCCTGTCATGGTCCCGGATATGATCCCGGCGGACAGCGAGATGTTTAAACTTTCGGAAGTTGTATGTAATGACTTATTTGAGGTGATCGATTACTTTTCTTCCGTAAATCCTGACTTATAAGGGGTATATTAAATGGATAAAGAAGAAATGCGCATAAAGAAGCTTAAAGCCGGAAACGTACTTTTATTTGTTTTTTTGGCCGGATGCGTTATAGCGGCATTATTTACGATATTGGGCCTTATGGGAAAGATACCGCCCGTGCCGGACCGCCATTCATGGGGAAAGTGGATATTGATAATACTTTCGGAGGTTTTGATACTTGCTTCGATTTTCTGGGTCGGCATTTATTTTGTGTACCGCTATTCGGTACAGCTTGGGATAAGGTGGAGGATATGGGGCATAGCAGTCGGCATGATCCCGATAGCTCATCTTGTGATGCTGTTCATAATATTGTCGATAACGACAAAGGAATGCCGTGTGGAGCAGGAAAAGATCGAGCTTGACAGACAGCGCGGACCTTATATGATCTGTAAGACAAAATATCCGATCCTTATGGTGCACGGTGTCTTTTTCAGGGATTTCAGATTCCTAAATTATTGGGGCAGGATCCCCGGTGAACTTGAAAAAAACGGCGCAACCGTTTTTTACGGTAACCAGCAGTCTGCCGAATCCGTAGCATCGTGCGGAAAAGAACTTGCGGATCGGATAGCGGAAATATGTAAAACATACGGATGCGAAAAGGTTAATGTGATAGCGCATTCAAAGGGCGGTCTTGACATGCGTGCCGCTCTTAACATAGGAGATACCGCTTCGCATGTGGCAAGCCTTACCACGATAAACACTCCGCACAGAGGGTGTGAGTTTGCGGATTATCTGCTTGGAAAGATAGGACCGAAACAGCAGGAAGCCGTTGCAAAGACATATAACACCGCACTTAGAAAACTCGGTGACAGTAATCCCGATTTCCTGGCTGCCGTTTACGATCTTACGGCAGGATCCTGCGCTAAGTTTAACGAAACGGTTCATGATGTTCCGGGCGTTTTTTATCAGAGTGTAGGTTCCAAGATGAACGTCGCAAGAGGAGGGCGTTTTCCCCTTAATCTGTCCACTTACCTTGTTAATCATTTTGACGGTCCGAATGACGGCTTAGT
>JAGCCY010000239.1 GCA_017651385.1 Lachnospiraceae bacterium | reverse complement strand
TTCTTTGGCCGAAAGGTTATACATCGTAAGATAATCGGTCACATCCATAAAAACCTCATCTATGGAGTAGACATGGATATCTTCTTTGGCTATATACCTAAGGTATATCTCATAGATATCCGCAGATACCTCAATGTATTTCTGCATGCGCGGCGTAGCCATTATATAGTCTATATTCTTCGGAATTTCAAAAACACGGAGCCTTCCCGGAACACCGAGTTTTTTCATGGCAGGAGAAACCGCAAGGCAAATAGTCTTGTCCGTACGCTCGGGATCGGCTACCACGAGATTTGTTGTAAACGGATCAAGACCTCTGTCTATGCATTCAACGGATGCATAAAAAGATTTAAGATCGATGCAAACATAAGTTCGGTTTTCCATAACCCGATTATAGTAAAAAAACGCTCCGACTTCAAGTTTTCAATTTGCGATCTGTTGCATATATCCGCAATTGTTGATACTCTGAATAAAACATACTTTCACATTAGGAGGAGTATATATGTTTTGTGAAAAATGCGGTTACAATTTTCCGGAAGGTGTCCAATTCTGCCCATCATGCGGGCATCCCGTAAAGGCTGCGGTTCCTTATCAGGATCGGCAGGCACAGCCTCAGGCCCTGTCATATCAGGTGCCTGCGCAACAGCAGTATCAGGCTCAGCCGTATCAGATGCCTCCGCAACAGCAGTATTATGACACAAGGAAGATCGACAACTTAGATACAGCCTCTTTTGTACTCGGCATTTCGTCAATACTTGCATCCGCTATCGGATTAGTGGGATTTCTCGCAGTCCTTTTAGCCCCGTTTGCAATAGCGGCTTCAATCGTGGGACTTGTTTTTGCGATCAAAGTACGGAAAACGACCAACCGCCAAAAGGGCCTTGCGGGACTTATACTTAACATCATCGGTCTTGTATGCGCAGCGCTCGTGCTTATGAGTTGCGTCGCATGTCTTTATGTTTGCGGATCTATGCGATGAGCGGATTGCGATAAATTGTCATTCTTTTCTTGCATTGGTTTTAATTTACTGTTAATCTAAAATTACTTAGTAATCTATTTTACAAAAGGAGGATTTTATTATGTTTTGTGAAAAATGTGGCGCACAACTTCCGGATGGCAGCAAATTCTGTACGACTTGCGGCGCACCTCAGGGCGTATCCGCTCCGGCAGTCAATCCCGCTCCCGTTGTTCAGGAAGCAGTAGCAGAAACAGTCAATGAAGCAGAAAAAGCAGTATCGGAAGCTGCAGATCAGGTATCGGAGGCTATTCCCTCAAATCCCGAACCCACTCCCGCAGCCCCGGTTTTCCAGGCACAACCTACACCTCAGCCGGTTCCTCAGCCCGCTCCCGCATATCAGGCTCAGCCTGCACCCCAGCCCGCTCCCGGTTTCCAGGGTCAGCCGGCTCCTCAGCCCGCTCCCGGTTTTCAGGGTCAGCCTCAGTACGGCCAGGCTCCTTACGGACAGGCTCCCCAGTATGCACAGGCCCCGCTTGCGGGCGGTCCCGTTAATGAAACACCCGGTCTCATCTGCGGCATTGCTTCTTTGTCTTTGACCGTGATCAGTCTGATCGTATACTTCATCTGGTCCGCAAAAGTCGGCAAAAATGCGCTTTTCGCAGCTAAGATGGGCTTACCCGTTACCTGTCTTTTAACCGCTTTACTCGGAGTTATCGCAGGTATCGTAGGTCTTGTTCTTTCCGTTAAGGCTAAGAAGGCTTCCAACAACACCAAGGGAAAGGGCGGCTTTATCATGAGCCTTATCGGCCTTATCCTTGCATCTATCCTTACTTTCAGCTGCGGCACCTGCTCGGTATGTTCTTCATGTGCAAGCAAGAAAGCCATGGATTACATTGGCAACTATGACTTCGGTGATATCGACTGGTCTGACTTCAGCGATTATTCGGATTATGATTCCGATGATTACGATGAAGCTTTACAGGAATTAAACGATCTTCTTAACAGTCTCGGCGACTGAGATAACGATCATAAAGCTGCAGAGGGATCAACCTTCTGCAGCTGTTTTTTTGTCTATATAAAGGTTTTGATATGTATCCACAGATAAGATTATTCGGTGTAGTCACGATACCCACATATATGCTTTCTTTCATCGCAGGTCTGGCACTTTCGGTGCTGTTTGCCATGCGGCTTGCCAAAAAGGACGGCAAAGACAGGTACGATGTCCTTTACGCGGCAATATATATGGTCATAGGAATAGGCATCGGAGCCAAATTATTCTTTTTCTTAAGCAGGATACCCAATATCATCCGCAATTTCGATATATACAAAGCCCTGTGGAAATTAAACAAGCTTGAAGCACTCAACTACCTTTTCGGCGGTCTTGTGTTCTACGGAGGGCTTATCGGAGCGCTTTTGGGTATCATCATCTATTGCAGGCAGTACAAAGTCGAACTTGAACCGCTTATCCGCATAATCGCACCTTTTATACCCTTTGCTCATGCATTCGGGCGCATCGGATGCTTTCTGGGCGGTTGCTGCTACGGAATAGCATATGATGGCCCTTTGGCCTGCCATTTTGATTATAACCCGCTTTCGCCCCATCTTAACGAAGCACCCCGTTTTCCGGTACAGCTTCTCGAAGCCTTATTAAACTTTATCTGTGCCGGAGTATTATATATTCTCTATAAGAAGACCAGACTCTCCGGGCGAAAGCTTGTGGCGATATACCTTATCTATTACACCATAGCGAGATTCTTCCTTGAATACTTACGAGGCGATACAGAAAGGGGCCATGTCGGCTTACTTTCCACATCACAGATCATAAGCATTGTTCTTTTGCCTGTTGCTCTTATCATGTTCTTCATCCCTGAAAAGACTGCATAAAAGGCTGCGTCGCTTCTGCAACACAGCCCTTTTCTTTTAAAGACTATTCTTCTCCGTGTTTTTTGATCTCGTCGATGATAAACGGCGGGCGCGTTCTTGATGCGTCAAGCGTACGCCAGAGATATTCGCCCAGAACACCGAGTGCCGTAAGGATAAGCCCTGATGAGATCAGTACGACGCACATAAGCGAAGACCAGCCGGCTATGGGCGTTCCGACCGTGAATTTCTCGACGATTACCTCGATCAAAAGTGCCAATGCAAGAATATCGAATATTATTCCGACCCAGGTCATACACTTGATGGGAAAGAACGAAAAACTCATCATGGAATCAAGCACAAGTTTGAACTTCTTTGAAAATGTCCAGCGGGATTTGCCAACCTCGCGGTCCTTACGATGGAAATATATCTTGTCCGTTTTAAAGCCCGCCCAGAGAACCTGAAGCGTAAGCGAAGAATTCTTCTCATCCAGAAGCTCAAGCACTTCGATCACCTGACGGTCCACCAGATAGCAGTCGCATCCGCCCTTTGGCATGTTCTTGTTGATGGTCTTACGTACGATCGCATAGTACATATTTGCAAAGAACACTTTAACAGGATTCTCGTCGCGGTCTTCACGAACCGCCAGCACAACTTTATTGCCCTTCTTCCAGCTTTCGTACATATCAAGGATTATCTTTGATTCTTCCTGAAGGTCTGCCTGCTTTGTAACGGCGCAGTCACCGGTACATACCGATAATCCTGCAAGAAGTGCGGCATGCTCACCGAAGTTTCTTGAAAGCCTGACGCACACAACATTCGGATCCTTCGCCTTAATGTTGTTCATTATCTCCCAGGAATTGTCACCCGAACCGTCATCCACAAATACTATTTCGT
>JAGCCY010000238.1 GCA_017651385.1 Lachnospiraceae bacterium | reverse complement strand
AGATGTCAAGGATTCGGTGCCCGATATGTGCTTAAACGGGATCGTATTTGCTGATATGACACCAAAGCCCGGTGCTTATGAGATCAAAAACCTTCAGGCACCTGTAAGCATAGCTTACGAGAACTGGCACGGACTTAACGGAACTTATTACATAGTAAACGAATCTTTATCAAATGACTTAAGCGAATACTCGTTTGACTGGGAACTGGTATGCGATGGGGAGGTTTACCGGAAAGGTACACTGGATAACGTCCGCATCGCCCCCGGAGACAGAATGGTCCTTGATTTACCTCCTTTTAGCAAGGACCGGGTCCCCGGTGAGATCTTCTTTAATCTCTATGTAAGGCTTAAAGAAGATACGGTCTATGCAAAGGCAGGAGACGAGATATTCAGAAAACAGTTACCCGTTGAAGGCTCTCAGGCGTACGGATCATTTAAAAAGTCCGTAACCGAAGGAACCGTTGATGTTGCGGAATCCGAAAAGAGCATCGCCGTTAACGGAGACCGTATACATGTGATCATCTGTAAGGATACGGGAAACATCCGTGAAGTCATATGGGACGGAAAGCATGTTCTTTCAAATGAGCAGGACAGCTTCTACCGTGCTCCTACCGGTATAGACGAAGGGTCAGGTGAGAACTGTTATAACTACGCATGGGTCACTGCGGGACTTAAGGATCCGAAAGGAAGTGTAAGCGATTTTAAAGTATACAGCACTCCTGAGCTTGTCATGGTAAAAGAACGCGTTGATTACTTAGACGGAAAGATATCGCTTGAAAAAACCTATGAGATCACCGCATCCGGGATCACTTATACCGTCAATGCATTAAATGCGACCGACCTTGAAACGATTCCGAGGATCGGACAGACAATGCTTCTTGATAAAGAACTTAGCCACGTAAGGTATTACGGAAGAGGCCCGTGGGAGAATTATAAGGACAGAAAGTCTTCTGCGTTCCTGGGGATATACGAAACGGATGTAAGCGGTATGCATGTTCCTTATGTAAGAAGCTGTGAATGCGGAGGAAGAGAAGACACCCGCTGGCTTGATATAACAGACAGAAACGGACACGGGATACGTGTCACGGGAAGCGATTATTATCATTTCTCGGCTCTGCCTTACAGTATCGCACAGTATGCGGATGCGGATTATGAGGAAGACCTTGGCGAAAGAAAGGGTTCTGTACTTACTCTTGACGGCATTCATGCGGGGCTTGGCGGAGATACAGGGTGGACCAAAAACATACATCCTGAATACCGCATCGTACCGGGACGGTATTTTTACAGTTTTTCTTTGCAGATGATCTAACAGGAAAGGGAAGTATTAACAATGCAAAAAGAACAAAATATCCGGATAGGAAACAGAAAGACATTCGGTCAGTATTTCAGGGCACACTGGCAGTTATATGCGATGATATCACTTCCGATGATCATGCTCTTTATATTTGCCTATGCGCCCATGTACGGAATAATACTGGCGTTTAAAGATTACAAGGTGAGCCTGGGCATCTGGAACAGCCCATGGGCAGCCAACCACGGACTTAACAACTTTATAAGATTTTTCCAGAACTATAACTTCAGGGAATGTCTTCGCAACACGGTAGTACTTTCTCTTTACTCGATGTTTGTGAGCATGCCGTGTTCGATCATACTGGCGGTTTCTTTAAACTATGCCAAAAACGTAGCGTTTAAAAAGACAGTTCAGATGGTCAGCTACTGTCCCTACTTTATCTCGACGGTCGTTTTTGTCGGGATCATCAACATGATATTCGACAACAGATCCGGCGTTGTAGGCAGTTTTCTGTTTGGCAACTTCGGCATCAATGTATTGGGTGATTACAAGTTATTCTCATCGCTGTACGTCTGGTCGGGCGTATGGCAGGGCGTCGGCTTCGGGGCGATCATCTATATGGCCGCCCTTGCCGGAGTCGACCAGGAACAGCACGAAGCCGCGATCATCGACGGTGCGACGTTACTTCAGAGGATCTGGTATGTGGATCTTCCGGCCATCATCCCCACTGCTGTCATCATGCTCATCTTAAATATGGGCGGTACGTTAAACATCGGATATGAAAAGATCCTTGCAATGCAGAATCAGAACAATATAGCCGTTTCTGAGGTTATCAGTACTTATTCGTATAAAGTGTCTTTGGTATCCTCGTTCCCGGATTTTCCCTATTCAGTCGCGATCGGACTGTTCCAGTCTTTGGTGGGACTTATGCTCATCCTTATCACGAATAAGATCGCTGACAAGCTTTCGGGCAACGGTTTTCTATAAGCTTTGAAAATGAGAAGGAGTTGTTTATCAATGAAACGAAAAAGGATAACACAGGACAAGGTTGTATATTTTATCAATTACATATTGCTGACGATTCTTCTTTTGATGGTCTTATATCCGATCATATACATCATAAGCTGTTCTTTCAGCTCGGGTGATGCGCTCATGACCGGTAAGGTAAAGCTTCTGCCCGTAGATTTTACGCTTCAGAGTTATAAGGCGGTATTTAAGTATCAGAGCATCTGGACGGGATATAAGAATTCCATAATCTATGCGGTGGTCGGTACGCTTATAAGCATGGTGCTCACGCTGTTTGCGGCATATCCGCTTTCAAGAGAGGATTTCAGGGGAAAGAAAGTATATACGGTCATCATACTGTTCACCATGATGTTCTCGGGCGGTCTGATCCCCACATATATGCTCATAAAGAACCTTCATATGATGGATACCATATGGGCGGTTGTTCTTCCCGGTGCTGTAAGCGCTTACAACATCATCGTGGCACGTACGTTCTTTGCCAATACGATACCGAAGGAGCTTCGCGAGGCAGCAGAGATGGACGGATGTTCGGATTTTCGTTTTTTCACGACGATAGTGATCCCGCTTTCAACACCCATCATCGCGGTATTGTCGCTCTGGGTAATAGTAGGTCTCTGGAATTCATACTTCGGGCCGATGATCTATCTAAACACCGGAGACAAGTATCCGTTACAGCTTGTATTAAGAAGGATACTGTTGCTTTCACAGGTCAATCTTAACCAGAGCAACATAGATCCCGAGGTGATCAGAAAGAATCAGTATTTGGGAGAAATGCTTAAGTACGGGACCATCATAGTAAGTACGTTACCGCTTATGATCGTGTACCCGTTCGTGCAGAAGTATTTTGTAAAAGGCGTTATGATCGGCTCCGTCAAGGGCTGAAAAAGAAGGTTAAACCGGATTGCGGTCTGAGGCATCCGTTTAATATAATAACATTATATCCAGGAGGAAAATTATGAAGAGAAGGAAAATTTTTCAGAAGGCTCTTGCAGTGCTGCTGGGCACTACTATGGTAGTTGCTTCTTTTGCAGGCTGCGGCGCGGACTCGGGCGAAGCAAAGACTCCCGATGCACCGTCAACCGTTAACAGTACCACAAATACTGCTGTGGCTGACACATCGGATGCGTTTAACTTCAGCTCCCCCAAAGATGTTGTGTTCCCCCTTAAGGAGAAACTCACTCTTACCGTATTTGTAAACAACCCCGATCAGAGTGTTACAAGTTATCAGGATAACTGGGTAAACGACTGGATCGAGGAAAAGACCAACATTCATCTTGATTATGTATATGATCTGACAGGTGATGAAGCTACTCAGAAGCTTAACCTCATCATGACAGATCCCGAATCAATGCCTGACTTTTTCTTACGTACAGGCTGGACAAAGGCAGAAGTTACCTCTTACGGTGCTCAGGGTCTTATCATTCCTTTGGAAGATATGCTTAAAGATGCCGAAAACTGGAATTATCTCAACGAAGTGAGCCCTATGAGAAAAGCTGATCTTACAATGGGCGACGGCCATATCTATACATTCGGCGGCGAAAATGAGTGTTTCCACTGCATGTATCAGCATCGTATGTACATCTATATGCCCTGGGTTGAAAAGTACCTCGGCGGCAAGAAGCCCGAGACCACGGAAGAACTTTATAAGTTCTTAAAGATGGTCAAGGATGATGACGCAAACGGAAACGGCATTGCCGATGAAGTTCCCATGAGCGGTTATATCGGCGGCTGGGCAAGCGATCCCACAGTATGGATGATCAACTCATTCACTCAGTGCGTTAACCCCTTAAGCAATACAAACCCCACCGTAGCAGGCGGTATGGTAGTAAATAACGGCAAGATCGAATATGCCGTAATGAAAGACGAATACAGAGAAGGTCTTCGTTATATGCGTAAGCTCTTTGAAGAAGGTCTTTTGGACAATCAGGTATTCTTACAGGACAACACTCAGTTTGAAGCAACCGTAGACGCTACAGAAGTAAACAGAGTCGCTGTTTATACCGGCGGCGGTATGGCATGTTACGAATTCTGGCAGGAAAAAGACGGCGAATGGCAGAAAGGGGAGATCCTTGCTCCCGT
>JAGCCY010000028.1 GCA_017651385.1 Lachnospiraceae bacterium | reverse complement strand
TTATCGGATCCCACATCTTATATAAGAGATGTATACGGTTACATGGGCGAAGAGTGCGTATTCATAGGTTATCCCACAATGGAAGGAAACGGTTCGATGCTTTCTTTCTACAATTCGTCATCGATATCGTCTAAGTGTGCCGCACCCGAAGTTGCATGGAATTTCGTAAAGTATTATCTGACTCCCGAATATCAGGATACCATAAGCTGGCAGATACCCGCTTCGATGTCAAAGTACGACGAGATCTGTAAGGAAGCAATGAAGATGCCCACTTATACGGATTATGAGACGGGCGAGGAAATAGAAAATCCTCCCACATTCTGGATGAACGGTCAGGAGATCCCGCTTCCGCTTCTTACCCAGGCAGATGCCGATAAGCTTAAGAGTTTTATCTTATCTGTCGATAAGCTTCAGTGTACTTTAAGCGATGACATTTTAAATATCATTACCGAAGAAGCCGCTCCTTTCTTTGAAGGACAGAAATCGGTCGACGATGTTGCTTCGCTTATACAGAGCAGAGTATCCATTTACATTAACGAAAAGCAGTAAAACAACGCATTTAAGAGCCGTCTTTAAGAGACGGCTCTTTTTTTGACCCCGAAAACTTAATCGATTAACCAAAAAAACGCAAAAATTACATGAAAAATGCTTAATTTTGATTTGAATATGATAAAAGATTTGGTAAAATGTAGGAAAACACATTAAAAGACTGGGAGGTTATTATGTTTTACATAGGTATCGATCTGGGTACAAGTGCCGTTAAGCTTCTTCTTATGGATTCGGACGGCAAGATCTTAAACATTGTTTCCAAGGAATATCCCTTATTTTTCCCTCATCCGGGCTGGAGCGAACAGAAGCCCGAAGACTGGTACGAACAGAGTATCGAAGGTCTTAAAGAACTTACCAAAGACTTTGACAAGAGCAAGGTAGCCGGCATCAGTTTCGGCGGTCAGATGCACGGTCTTGTAATTCTTGATAAGGATGATAACGTTATCCGTCCCGCAATTTTGTGGAATGACGGCCGTACCACCGAAGAATGCGATTATCTTAACAATGTTATCGGAAAGGATAAGCTTTCCGAATATACAGCCAATATTTCCTTTACAGGATTTACGGCTCCGAAGGTTTTATGGGTTAAGAACAAAGAACCCGAAAACTTCGCAAAGATAGCAAAGATAATGCTTCCCAAGGATTATCTTGCATATAAGCTCACCGGAGTTCACTGCACCGATGTTTCCGATGCTTCCGGTATGCTTCTTTTTGATGTAAAGAACAGAACATGGTCGAAAGAAATGTGCGAGATCTGTTCGGTTAAGCCCGAATGGCTTGCAAAGATCTACGAAAGCTACGAAAAGGTAGGAACACTTCTTCCCGATGTGGCAAAAGAACTCGGTTTCCCCGAGACTACGATCGTGGCAGCCGGCGCAGGCGACAATGCGGCAGCAGCCGTAGGAACGGGAACCGTCGGTGACGGAAGATGTAACATATCGCTCGGTACAAGCGGTACGATATTTATCTCATCCAAGAAGTTCGGAGTTGACTCGTTCAACGCACTTCATTCTTTTGCACACGCAGACGGTACCTATCACTTAATGGGATGTATGCTTTCAGCAGCTTCCTGCAACAAGTGGTGGATGGACGATATCATCGGCACCAAAGATTATGCCGCTGAACAGAAAACTATCGAAAAGCTCGGCGAGAACCATGTATATTTCCTGCCTTACTTGATGGGTGAGCGTTCACCTCTTAACGATCCTTTCGCACGCGGAACCTTTACGGGTCTTACAATGGATACGACACGCGCAGATATGACTCAGGCAGTTCTTGAAGGCGTTGCATTCGCACTTCGTGATTCGTTTGAAGTAGCAAAGTCTTTAGGCATCAAGATCGAACGCACCAAGATCTGCGGCGGCGGTGCCAAGTCTCCTCTTTGGAAGAAGATGATCGCCAACATCTTAAACATCAAGGTTGACGTTATCGAAAGCGAAGAAGGTCCTTCAATGGGCGGAGCTATGCTCGCAGCGGTTGCGGCAGGCGAATACTCAAGTGTCGAAGAGATCGCAGATAAGTTCGTAAAGGTTGTGGATACTGTTGAACCCGAACCCCAACTTGTGGCTAAGTACGAAGAAAGATATAAGCAGTTTAAGGAGATCTACCCCGCACTTAAGCCCGTTTTTGCAAAATTGAAATAAAACGATAACCCTAAGATATAAACAATTCACCCCAAAATTTTAAGGAAAGAGGACCAATTCTATGAAAATTCTATCAATCTACGACAAAGAGTTTAAAGAGTACGGAAGAGTCGTTAAGAATGTAGACTTTACGGCTTTAGTGGAGGCCATGAAGAAGACTCCCTGCCCCGATGACGTTGTATATGAACCCTCGATCGCAGAACTTGAAGCACTTCCCGTTGCAAAGGAAATTTCCAATGTAACTTACGGTGAGATGCCCATTCAGATCGGTTACTGCAACGGCCATAACTGTATGCTTAACGCTCTTGAATATCACAGAGATTCCGAGATCAACGTAGCCGCTACCGATGCGGTACTTATGCTCGGTCTTATGAAGGATGTTGAAGATGACTTTACCTATGATACTTCCAAGGTAAAAGCATTTTTGGTTCCTGCCGGCGCGGCTGTTGAAGTATTTGCCACAACACTTCATTACGCACCCTGCGGAGTGGACGGCAAGGGCTTCCAGGTATCCATCATTCTTCCCAGGGGAACTAACTACGATCTTAAGACAAGCCATACAAAGGTTAATGCAGACGGCTCCGCTCCCAATGAGGATGCACTTATAACAGCTGTCAACAAATGGCTTATCGGTCATAAAGAAGGCGGCCTTGCTGAAGGTTCATTCTTAGGCCTTAAGGGTAAGAACTGCAATCTTAACGAGTGATGCGTTTTCTTTTGCCCAAGATCAAAATTTTCAGACAGTTTTGAAACTATTAACGACATGGTACCGTAGAAGACGGTTCATGAATATATGTGAGTAATAATCATAAAAAAGGAGGAACTAAAATGATCAACATTCCCGAGATCAAATTAGGTATTGTTGCCGTAAGCCGTGACTGCTTCCCCGAGAGTCTTTCCGTTAACAGAAGAAAGGCAGTTGTGGATGCTTACAAGGCAAAGTATGATGCAAAGGACATTTATGAGTGTCCCGTATGTATCGTTGAAAGCGAAATTCACATGGTACAGGCATTGGAGGATATTAAGAAGGCAGGATGTAACGCACTTTGCGTATATCTTGGAAACTTCGGTCCCGAAATTTCAGAAACACTTCTTGCAAAGCACTTTGACGGACCCAAGATGTTCGTTGCTGCAGCAGAAGAGAGCCAGGGCGACCTTATGGACGGCCGTGGAGATGCTTACTGCGGTATGCTCAATGCAAGTTACAACTTAAAGCTTCGTAACATCGGCGCGTATATCCCCGAATATCCCGTTGGTGATGCTGCTGATTGTGCAGATATGATCCATGACTTTATTCCGATCGCACGCGCTATTTACGGTCTTTCAAATCTCAAGATCATAAGCTTTGGTCCCAGACCGCTTAACTTCCTTGCTTGTAACGCTCCCATCAAGCAGCTTTACAACCTCGGAGTTGAGATCGAAGAGAACTCAGAGCTTGACCTCTTCGAATCATTCAACAACCATGCAGGCGATGAAAGAATCCCCGCAAAGGTTCAGGAAATGGCTGAAGAACTCGGAGCAGGCAACAAGAAGCCCGAAGTACTTGCAAAGCTTGCACAGTACGAACTTACCTTACTTGACTGGGTTGAAGCTCACAAGGGATACAGAAAATATGTTGCTATCGCCGGCAAGTGCTGGCCCGCATTCCAGACACAGTTCGGTTTTGTACCTTGCTACGTAAACAGCCGTCTTACAGGTATGGGTATTCCCGTATCCTGCGAAGTTGATATTTACGGATGCTTATCAGAGTTTATCGGTACCTGCGTAAGTGATGATATCGTTACACTTCTTGATATCAACAACTCCGTTCCCAAGGATATGTACAAAGAGTCCATCGAAGGTAAGTTTGATTACAAGTTTACCGATACATTCATGGGCTTCCACTGCGGTAATACATGTACAAAGAAGCTTGCTTTCCATGAGATGAAGTATCAGAAGATCATGGCAAGAAATCTTCCTATCGAAGTTACCAACGGTACTCTTGAAGGTGATATCGCTCCCGGTGAGATCACATTCTATCGTCTTCAGTCTACAGCAGACAACAAGTTAAGAGCATACCTTGCAGAAGGTGAAGTTCTTCCTGTAGCTACCAGGTCATTTGGTGGTATCGGCGTATTCGCTATCAAGGAAATGGGACGTTTCTATCGTCATGTGCTCATTGAGAAGAATTATCCTCATCATGGCGCTGTTACATTTGGTCATCACGGAAAGGCACTCTACGAAGTATTCAAGTACATCGGAGTTCCGATCGAGGATATCAACTA
>JAGCCY010000237.1 GCA_017651385.1 Lachnospiraceae bacterium | reverse complement strand
GTGATTTATCAATTATGAGTATAACATAAACAGGATGCAATTTGACAATCATGCGTACTTTCGGACAGTTAAATTTATTGATACGGCCTGTTTATAGTGATAATATATTTAAATAGGGGAATGTTTTGAAAATATGCGATGAAAAGAAGCGGGAAGCTTTGATCGCTAATAATCTTAAGATCCGTAAGGCTCTTTTTATATAAGATACCCGGCAGGTAAAATAACATGGAAAGATTTATTCCGGATGAAGCCTACTATGAAGATGAGATAAGGGAAGGGTTCTATGTGTCTGCGGCCGTTAAACAGGCGTGGGCGGCTGAACTTTCGATCCTTAGCGAGATCGACAGGGTTTCGGAAAAACTGAATATAAGATATTTTGCTTCGTGGGGGACATTTCTGGGTGCGGTCCGCCACATGGGTTTTGTGCCCTGGGACGACGATCTTGATATATGCATGCTGCGCGAGGACTATGATAAATTTATGGCCGAGGGTGTTTCAATGCTTCCCGAAGGCTTTAGTGTATACGATCTTACGACCAAAGACGACCACGATCAGTTTCTTGCAAATGTCGTAAACACTGTCAAGATTTCTTTTACTCCCGAACATCTTCGCAAATTTCACGGATTTCCTTATATTGCCTGTGTTGATATTTTTGTGTTCGACCATATACCGTCCGACAAAAAAGCTTTTGAGGACATGAAGGCCGAAGCATGGCAGATACTTAATGTTTCGGAAGCGGTACGAAAGGGGGAACTGTCCGGCACAGAACTCAGACGTGAACTTGCCGTATTAAAGGAAAGTCTCGGTATCGATATACCTGATGACTGTTCCGATCCTAAGATAAGGCAGCTTCTGGATATCGAGGTCATGAAGCTTTTTTCCTCATTTAAGGACTCTGAATCCGACTCTATCGTGCAGATGATGCCATGGGGGCTTAAAGGCATTAAAGAGATGCCTTCATATTATTATGGTAAAACCGTGAATATCCCGTTTGAAGAATGGACTATACCCGTCCCGATCGCATATTGTGCCGCGCTTAAAGACCACTATGGTGATTTTGTGCGTGTTGTAAAGGGTGCAGCCGCACATGAATACCCTTATTTCGAAAAAGCGAAACGCGAATTTTCAAAACTTCTCGATTTCGACATGCCGGGTTACAGGATTGAAGAGGATCTTCTTATCGAGCAGGTAAAAGAACGCAAAGAGGGTAAGCCCGATCATAACGATACTTACAGATCGGTTGTCAATGAATGCCTTTCCGAAATAAACCGGTTAAACGATCATATGGGACAGGCGGTCAGTGCATTAACTTACGAAGACATCCCGGGACTTCTTGAGGACTGTCAGCAGCTTTCGATAGAACTTGGAAATTATATGGAAGCGATAAAGGGCGAAGGCTATGATATCGTGAAGCTTCTTGAAAGGTATTGCGAAGAAATATATGAGATGTCTGTGCTGTTTCTTTCGGAAAGTGCCGCAACCGAAGCGAAAATAACAAGTGATATTAATAAAACATATACGTCTTTATGCGAAACTCTTGAAAGGATCAATGACAAGGTAAGCACAAGAAAGGAAGTTCTATTCCTTCCGTACAAGGGTAAATATTTTGAATCTCTTATGCCTTTTTATAAAAAAGCATCGGAAGATGAGGATACCGATGTATTCGTCGTCCCGCTTCCCATATACGGAAAAGATTACGACGGCTCGCTTATCAACATGTCATATGATGTTACGGGATACCCCGAAGAAGTTTATTTGACACGATACGATGAGTACGATATTATGCTCCATCGTCCGGATATCATATACATAAACAGCCCCTACGATCAATTTAACGAAGCAACGAGCATACCGCCGTTTTATTACAGTGAAAATCTTCTTAAGATGACGGACAGGCTTGTATATGTTCCGTGGTTTAAGATAAAGGATTTTTCAAAAGACGATCCGTGCGAGTATGCCAATATGCGCTATTATTGCACAATGCCGGGCGTGGTCAATGCCGATGTGACTTACGTTGATTCCGATGCGCTCAGAACTCTTTATATAGAAAAGCTTACTGAATTTGCGGGGACAAAGACACGAAGCATCTGGGAAGAGAAGATACAGACCGCAGATACAGAGGGCAGCAGTGTTCTTTTGCAAAACGGAAAGGAAGACATAAAGACGATCGCATATTACTGCGATTATTCCGATATTGCATTATACGGTGAGAAAGCCCTTGAAAAGATAAAGTCCTCGATCGAAGTATTTGCTGAGAACAAAGACAGTGTTAGATGCATATTTGTAAGGAACAAGACACCTTACGATGAATATAAAAAGTATGAACCCGGACTGTTTAAAGAATATGATGATCTTTTGACGGCTCGTTTAGAGAAAAGCGGGATAGAACAGGTGCTGCTTGATAACAGCATTTCTTCTGATGATTATCCGGATATTGTGACCCGGTGCGATGCTTTTTACGGTGATCCGGGCTGTCTCGCACATCTTTTTGTCGAAGCGGGAAAACCCGTGATGATACAAAGTTATGACGTTATATAGATGATCGTTGGAATATGGTAACATCCGCGCTTACGATCATTTAAAAAAGACTAACAATTATTAATAAAGAATAAATTTGCTGGCAAACCCACAAACGTTGTGCTATAATCTCTTGGTATTGTGGCAAGTGCGACAAAAAATAGTGTTTTAAGCCGTCGGACGGTTTGCGGCTTACATATATTAAGGAGGATATTTAATGAGCGTCAGTGTAGAAAAATTAGAGAACAGCATGGCCAAGCTTACCATAGAGGTTCCTGAAGATGAAGTGGAAAAGGCTCTGGACAGAGCTTTTAACAAGAATAAGAATAAAGTAAGTATTCCGGGTTTCCGTAAAGGCAAGGCTCCCAGAGCCGTTATCGAGAAGATGTACGGTCCCGAGATCTTCTATGAAGATGCTGCCAATGACATGATCGAGACAGCATACGACAAGGCTTATGACGAGTGCGGGGAGGAGATCGTTTCCACTCCCGAGATCGAAGTGGTACAGATCGAAAAGGGCAAGCCTTTTATCTTTACCGCAAAGGTTGCTTTAAAGCCTGAGATCAAGCTCGGAAAATACAAGGGTGTAAAGATCGCAAAGATCGATACCGAAGTTACCGAAGATGAAGTTAACGCAGCTATCGACAAAGAACGCGAGAATTCCGCAAGAAGCGTATCCGTAGATCGTCCCGTTCAGGACAAGGATGAGACAATGATCGACTTTGAAGGTTTTGTGGACGGTGTTGCTTTTGAAGGCGGAAAGGGAGAGAATTATCCTCTTACCATCGGTTCGGGCGCATTTATCCCCGGTTTCGAAGAGCAGCTTATCGGTGCCAAGAAGGGCGATGAAGTCGAAGTTAAGGTTACTTTCCCCGAAGATTATCATGCAGAAGAATTAAAGGGCAAGGAAGCAGTATTTAAGTGCAAGATCAATGAAGTAAAAGAAAAAGAACTTCCCGAGCTTGATGATGAGTTCGCTTCGGAAGTTTCCGAATATGATACATTTGCGGAGTACAAGGATTCAGTAAAGAAGGGTCTTGAAGAGAAGAAAGCAAAAGAAGCAAAGGATCAGAAGGAAGATGCCGTTATCGATGCCATCATCGAAGCATCCGAGATGAACATTCCCGAAGCTATGCTTGAGACCCAGAAGAGACAGATGATCCAGGATTTTGCACAGAGGATCCAGAGTCAGGGTCTGTCAATGGATCAGTATATGAAGTTTACAGGTCTTACAGCCGACAAGCTTCTTGAGCAGATGGCTCCTCAGGCAGAAAAGAGGATCAAGTCAAGACTTGTGCTTGAGAATGTTGTAAAGGCAGAAAAGATCGAAGTATCCGATGAGGATTATGAGAACGAACTTAAGCGTATGTCGGAAGACTACAAGATGGAGATCGACAAGCTTAAGGAAATGATAGGTGAGAATGAGACCGCGATCAAGCAGATCAAGGAAGACCTCGCAATTCAGAAAGCGGTTGATTTCGTGGTAGACAATGCCAAGGAGGCGTAAAATGAGTTTAGTACCTTATGTCATAGAGCAGACCAGTCGGGGAGAGCGTTCCTACGACATTTATTCGCGTCTGTTAAAAGAAAGAATTATATTCCTCGGCGAAGAAGTCAATGAGACAACGGCAAGCCTTGTTGTTGCCCAGATGCTCTTCCTTGAGGCTGAAGATCCCGAAAAGGATATCCATCTGTATATCAACAGCCCCGGCGGTTCGGTAACCGCAGGAATGGCAATATACGATACCATGCAGTTTGTAAAGTGTGATGTATCCACTATCTGTATAGGTATGGCCGCAAGTATGGGTGCATTTTTGCTTGCGGGCGGCGCAAAGGGCAAGAGATTCGCTCTTCCCAATGCCGAGATCATGATACATCAGCCTTTGGGCGGAGCTCAGGGTCAGGCAACGGAAATAGAGATCGCTGCAAAGCATATCCTTCAGACAAAAGAAAAGCTGAACAGAATGCTTGCGGAGAACACAGGCCGTCCTTACGAAGAAGTTTGCGAGGACACGGATCGTGATAACTGGAAGACTGCAGAGGAAGCCAAGGAATACGGCCTTATCGATGAAGTCATTACAAATCACAAGGCTCAGGAACTGGAGAATAAATAATGGCAAAGATGCAGAAAGCGCATTGTTCGTTTTGCGGTAAGCCTCAGACTATGGTCATGAAGCTTATTGCGGGTCCCGACAATATATACATATGTGATGAGTGCGTGGCCGTATGTGCTTCGATGATCGACGACGAATTTGAAGATATACGCGAAAAGGGCACCCCGAGGCTCAAAAAGGATGATATCAATCTTTTAAAGCCGCAGGAGATAAAAGATTTCTTGGACGGATTTGTAATAGGTCAGGAAACCGCCAAGAAGGTTCTTTCCGTTGCGGTGTACAATCATTACAAGAGGATCCTTTCCGGGGAACAGAAGTCCGAAGACGATGATGTTGAGCTTCAGAAGAGCAACATCATTATGATAGGACCCACAGGCTCGGGTAAGACTTATCTTGCACAGACGCTTGCAAAGATCTTAAACGTTCCTTTTGCCATAGCCGATGCCACAACGCTTACAGAAGCCGGTTATGTCGGAGAAGATGTTGAAAACATCCTTCTTAAGCTCATTCAGGCAGCGGATTACGATGTGGAGCGAGCACAGCGCGGTATCATCTATATCGATGAGATAGACAAGATCACAAAGAAGAGCGAAAATGTCTCGATTACCAGAGATGTATCGGGCGAAGGCGTTCAGCAGGCTTTACTTAAGATAATCGAAGGAACCGATGCAAACGTTCCCCCCCAGGGCGGCCGTAAGCATCCCCATCAGGAACTTATCCCGATCAATACCACAAATATTCTTTTCATCTGCGGCGGAGCTTTCGACGGACTTGACAAGATAGTGGATGCGAGAATGGATCAAAGTTCGATAGGATTCAATGCGACCGGTGTATCCAAAAAGAACCGCGATGTAAGCGATGTTCTTAAGGATGTCACTCCTCAGGATCTTATAAAGTTCGGACTCATTCCCGAATTTGTGGGTCGTGTGCCGATCATGGTATCCTTGGAAGGACTTGACAGAGAGGCAATGGTAAGGATATTGACCGAGCCTAAGAATGCGCTCATTAAGCAATACAAGAAATTGTTCGGAATGGACAATGTTGAACTTACATTTGAACCAGATGCGGTCGAAGCCATTGCGGATAAGGCGATGGAGAGCAAGACCGGTGCAAGAGGTCTTCGTTCGATACTTGAGAACGTCATGATGGATGTAATGTTTAAGATCCCTTCCGATGAAACGATCACAAGCTGTACCATTACAAAAGAATCGGTAGTCGACGGAAAACCTCCGCTTACCGTTCATGCAAAGACGGGCAGGCTTAAAAAGGCAGAATGATCATTAACGCCACCCTAAAAGGTGGCGTTAAGTTTTATAGGGAAAACGGTGAAAAGATGATAATAAGAAGTGTTAATCTTGAGACTGTCTGCGGTATTACAAGCAAGCTTCCGGACAACACTCTTCCCGAGATAGCTTTCGCAGGAAAGAGTAATGTTGGAAAATCTTCTCTCATTAATGCTATAATGAACAGAAAGAGCTTAGCACGTACAAGCTCTCAGCCGGGAAAGACC
>JAGCCY010000236.1 GCA_017651385.1 Lachnospiraceae bacterium | reverse complement strand
CCTGGCCGCAGGAGTTTCGTTCATGTTCACAAAACACGACCGTCTTTCGACGATATCGCTGATCTGGCTGTTTTCATCGGTTTTTTATCTCTATTGCGAAAACAAATGGCCTTCCGATTTTACAATGACCTTACTGTTCTCCGTACTGGCAGGACTGGGACTTGATGAGATGTTTTTATCCACGGTTTACGATCCCGAGCTTGCGCTTAAAGAAAGCGTAAAGAATAAACCCGTTGCGATCGAAGCCGATGTAACAGATGAAAATACAGTAAAAGAAGTTTCGGCTGAAGCACAGATTCCGAAGGTTGAAACTGTAAAAGAAACTTCAATAAATGATCAGGTTTCGGAAGCTGAAGTTTCAAAAGAAGCTTCAATAAATGATCGGGTTCAGGAAGCTGAAGCAGTAAAAGAACAGGATAATTCCGAAAAGATCAAAGCTGAAGAAGCTTCAGAAAATACGGAAGCCGAAGAAGTTAAGGAAGAAGAGGAAGTTAAAGAGGTTAAAGAAGTAAAACTGTTTGATAATCCGCTTCCGGTTCCGAAACCTCATGTAAGAAAAGAAATATCATATTCGTTTGAACCCGATGAATCAATGATGAAATTCGATCTTGATATAAGCGAAAATGATGATTTTGATATTTAATTTATCGGAGTAATGATAAATGCCACAGAAAAAAAGCACATCAAGACGTGCGCAGACAAGAAAAAAGAAAACCACGGCGAAGAAAAGAACGATATCTCAAAACGATTATCGTATAAAATTTGAAGTTACTTTTATACTTTCGATCGCGATCTGCATTCTTTTATTCCTTTGCAACTTTCATCTTATAGGAAAAGTCGGAGATGCGGTTTCGAGATTTTTGTTCGGCTGCTTTGGTTTTTTACAATACATCTTCCCGTTGTATCTGTTTTTTATGATATTTGTGGGTATGAGAAACTTAGGCGAGTCCAATGTTAAGAGCAGAGTTATCGCATTGGGCTTATTATTCCTGTTCGCAGCCAATATATTTGACCTGATCGGAGGCATTTCAAAGAATTTAACATCCTATTCTTTTAAAGAACTGTTTGATCACGCTTCGGGGAATCATAAAGGCGGCGGAGCCATAGCCGGAAGCGCCACATATTTTCTCGTTAAATATATCGGCGTATGGGGAACCGTTATCGTAAGCGCATTGCTTATTTTGATATGCATAATAATCGCAAGCAGAGATTCCGTGGTCAATAAGTTCAATGAATCCAGGGATCTTTTAAGAGAGCATGCCGAAAACAACAAAATTGCAAGAGAAGAGTTCTTAAGTTCAAGAAAAGAAGAGCTTAATAAAAGAAAGCTCGACAACGAAGAAAGAAACCGTATAAGAAAAGAGAATCTTGAAAAGAAAGAACTTGAAAAGATATCCAAAGAAGACGAAAAGGTATTAAGGAAAAACAAGAAAGTAAGCGGAGTTACAACAGATACCTTACTGATCCCCAAATCCGCACCCAATAAGCCCAATGAAAACATGCACGAGATCACATTAAACGATTTCGATGAAGTAAAGGGTACATTTTACGGTCAAAAAGCACCGGGCGACGAGATCAATGAAATAAAGATAGAAAGGGCCGAAGAGGTTCCCGCTCCCGAAAAAGAGATCAAGGCAAGAGACCGGATCGAACGCGCACCGTTAAGATCCATAGATGACAACAGACCTTCAAAGGACAATTCAAAGGATGAAGGATTAAATATCAAAGCCCAGCCTTCTTCCCATAAATATGAATTCCCTCCGATAAATCTCCTTACAAAGAATTCTTCGAAGAATGCCGGAGACAGCGAGGAGACCATAAGGGAAACAGCCCGCAAACTTATTGAAACGCTTGAAATATTCGGTGTAAAAGCCAAAGTGGATACCATAAGCCAGGGCCCTACGGTAACACGTTTTGAACTTTTGCCCGAGCTTGGCACAAAGGTCAGCCGCATAAAAAGCCTTTCCGACGATATAAAGCTTAATCTTGCCAAATCTGATATCAGGATAGAAGCACCTATCCCCGGAAAAGCCGCTGTCGGAATAGAAATACCAAATAAAGAAAATCAGTCGGTATTGTTAAGAGATCTTATCGAGACTCAGGAATTTAGAAAAGCCGAATCGAAGCTTACATTTGCCGTAGGTAAAGATATTTCGGGCAAAGTCATATTATACGATATAGACCAGTTCCCGCATCTTCTTATCGCGGGAGCAACGGGTTCGGGTAAATCGGTCTGCATAAACACCCTCATCATGAGTCTTATCTATAAAGCTCATCCGGATGATGTGAAGATGATAATGATCGACCCCAAAGTCGTTGAACTGAGTGTATATAACGGAATACCGCATCTTCTGATCCCTGTCGTGACAGATCCAAAGAAAGCATCCGCAGCACTTAACTGGGCTGTTACCGAGATGATGGAACGATATAAGAAATTTGCCGACATGAATGTCAGGGATTTGAAGGGGTACAATAAAGCCGTAGCCGAAAGAGAAGCAACCGAAGGCAAGAGCGAAATTTACAAAAAGCTTCCTACGATCGTAGTCATAGTCGACGAGCTGGCCGACCTTATCATGGTCGCCAAAAACGAGGTCGAAGAGAGTATCTGCCGTCTTGCCCAGCTTGCCAGAGCCTGCGGCATACATCTTATCATAGCAACGCAAAGACCTTCCGTTGACGTAATAACCGGTCTTATAAAAGCCAATATGCCGAGCCGTATCGCTTTTGCCGTTTCTTCAAATGTAGATTCAAGAACAATACTTGATATGAGCGGAGCGGAAGAATTACTCGGTAAAGGTGATATGCTGTTTTATCCCAAAGGTCTTAAAAAGCCCGTAAGATTGCAAGGTGCCTTTGTCTCTGACGGCGACGTCAACAAAGTTGTCGATTATTTAAAACCTCAGGCTTCTTCCGTTGAAGCATACGGTAATGATATAGTCAATAAGATCGAGTCCTCGGCCGTATCTTCGGGTTCGGGCAGTTCCGGAGGCGGCGGTCAGGGCGACTACGATGATTTATTTATCGAGGCCGCAAGATATATCATTCAAAACAACAAGGCATCCATAGGAAATCTTCAAAGAGTGTTCAGGATCGGTTTTAACAGAGCCGCAAGGATCATGGATAAACTTGCCGAAGAAGGTGTTGTTTCCGGTGAAGAAGGCACCAAAGCAAGGACAGTGCTCATGTCTATGGAACAATTTGAAAATTATGTAGAGGAAAACGGTCTTTAACCGGATCCGGAAAGGATAAAATTTGAAGTCAGATATTGAAATCGCCCGCGAGGCAAAACTCTTACCCATCAAAGATGTTGCGGAAAGTATCGGAATATCGGAGGAATATCTTGAATATTACGGTAAATACAAAGCCAAGATCAGTGATGAATGGTATGAAGAACATAAAAACAATAAAGACGGCAAACTGATCCTGGTAACGGCTATAAATCCCACTCCGGCCGGCGAAGGAAAGACAACCACGACCGTAGGCCTGGGCGAAGCTTTCGGAAAGCTTGGAAAAAAGTGTGTGATCGCGTTAAGGGAGCCTTCTTTGGGACCGTGTTTCGGAATAAAAGGCGGAGCTGCCGGCGGCGGATACGCACAGGTCGTACCCATGGAAGATCTGAACTTGCATTTCACAGGCGACTTTCATGCGATAACCAGTGCCAACAATCTTCTTGCTGCCATCCTTGACAATCATATCCAGCAGGGAAACGAGTTAAATATCGATACGCGCAATATCGTCTGGAAACGTTGTATGGATATGAACGACAGGGTCTTAAGAAATATCGTGGTCGGGCTCGGCAATAAATCCGACGGAACGGTAAGAGAAGATCATTTTGTGATCACGGTTGCTTCCGAGATCATGGCTGTATTGTGCCTTGCAGAGGATCTAAAGGATCTTAAAGAAAAGCTAGGCCGCATAATCGTTGCATACGATTACAGCGGAAATCCCATAACAGCAAAGGATCTTAAGTGCGTTGGATCAATGGCCGCATTACTTAAAGATGCCATAAAACCCAATATCCTACAGACGCTTGAGCATACTCCCGCGATCGTGCACGGAGGTCCGTTTGCCAACATAGCTCACGGATGCAACTCCGTAAGAGCCACAAGATTTGCGCTTAAAATGGCTGACTATGTTATAACAGAGGCCGGATTCGGCGCAGATCTGGGCGCAGAGAAGTTCTTTGACATAAAGTGCAGAAAAGCCGGCTTAAAACCCGATTGTGTTGTTCTTGTGGCAACGATAAGAGCCTTAAAATATAACGGCGGAGTTGCAAAAAACGACCTTTCCGCAGAAAATCTCGATGCTCTTAAAAAAGGTATCGTAAATCTTGAAAAACATATTGAAAATCTTCAAAAATACAAAGTGCCGGTAATAGTCACATTAAATGCTTTTTCTTCCGACACCGAAAGCGAGACCGCATTCGTCAAAAAATTCTGCGAAGACAGAAACTGCGAGTTCGCTTTATCAAGGGTTTGGGAATCCGGCGGAGAAGGCGGTATCGATCTTGCCAATGCGGTATTAAAAACCCTTTCAGAGAAAAAGAGTGAGTTTAAGCCCATTTACGACGACGATCTTCCTTTAAAAGAGAAGATAATCACTGTGGCCAAAGAGATATACGGCGCTAAAGATGTAAGCTTTTCAAAGGAAAGCGAGAAGATGCTTTCAAAGCTTACAGATCTTGGATTTGCCGGTCTGCCTGTATGTATGGCCAAAACACAGTATTCTCTTTCCGACGATCCCACGCTTTTGGGAAGACCGGATGATTTTGTTCTGAACGTAAGAGATGTATATATATCCGCAGGAGCCGGATTTGTGGTAGTATTAACCGGACAGATCGTTACCATGCCCGGATTATCCAAAAATCCCGCAGCATATACGATAGATGTGGATGATAACGGAAATATAACAGGACTTTTCTAAAGGAGATCGATCATGGAGATAATTGACGGAAAGAAAATTTCCTCTGAAATAAAAGAAGAATGTAAAGAAGCCGCTTTAAAGCTTATCGAAAAAGGTATCACTCCCTGTCTTGCCGTGATACTTGTCGGAAACGATCCGGCTTCATCGATATATGTCAACAATAAGAAAAAAGCATGTGAATTTTGCAATATAAAGTCACTTTCATATGAACTTGACGAAAACACTTCCGAAGAGGAGCTTCTTAAACTTATCGATAAATTGAACGACGATGATTCGGTGAACGGTATTCTTGTGCAGTTACCGCTTCCCAAACATATCAATGAAGATCATGTCATCGACAGGATCAGTCCTTTAAAAGATGTCGACGGTTTCCATGTAAATAACGTCGGAGCTTTGTGTACGGGACTTGACGGATTTGTTTCCTGTACGCCGGCAGGCATAATCGAGCTTTTAAAACGAAGCAATGTGGATATCACCGGCAAGAATTGTGTTGTCATAGGCAGGAGCAATATAGTCGGAAAGCCGATGGCGCTTCTTATGCTAAGAGAGAATGCCACGGTTACGATCTGTCATTCCAAAACCGTCAATTTAAAAGATATATGTAAAAATGCTGACATTTTGATCGTAGCGATCGGCAAGCCGAGATTTGTCGATTCTTCATTTGTAAAAAAGGATGCCGTTGTGATCGATGTAGGCATACACAGGGATGAAAACAATAAAATGTGCGGCGACGTAAATTTTGACGATGTTAAAGATATCGTTTCAAAGATCACTCCGGTTCCCGGAGGCGTCGGTCCCATGACCATAGCTATGCTCATGAAGAATGTAATCAAAGCCAGCGAAAGGTATTAAGAAATATGAAGTGTCCCAACTGCGGCAAGGATTTGCCCGACGGAAAATTATATTGCGATAATTGCGGCACGGAAGTTGAGATCGTGTCCGATATCGATATGGAACTTGAAATGCACAAGACCATTAAAAATATCGCAAACGAACAATTTCCCGATGATTATGAATTTGATGACGATGTCGAATTCGATGATGACGACAATCCGTCCATATTGAGAATATTGCTTAAATCCGGCAGTCGTTTCGGAAAGATCTTTTATGTGATCATTTCCGTTTTGATCCTGACCGTTATCATTTTTGCAATAAGAATGGGGATAAAGGTTTCAAGAGAAAGCTCTTTGGATTATCAGGTTGAAATGGCTCAGAAAGCCATTGACAATGATGATTACTTAAAAGCAGTGACTTATCTTGAAAGAGCGGTTAAACTGGATCCCGAAAATCCCGACTATAGGTTTCAGCTTGCAGATTACTACAAGAAACTCGACAGGACAGACGATTGCATCTATATCTTAACTGATGCCGCCGAAAACAAAAATTTTGATAATGCGACCCGAATCCAGGCATATAACAGATTGTTCGCGATCTATAAAGACAATGCCGACTATTCAAGGATCAGTTATGCTCTTGAAAAATGCGATATCGAAAGTGTTTTGAGCGAATATTCCTCATACAGGGTCACTTCACCCGAATTCAATCTTGAATCGGGCACATATAAAGATACGATAATAGTAAGGATAACAACGCCCGGAGACGGTGATATTTATTATACTACCGACGGTTCGGATCCCGTTACTTCCGGCACAAAATATACAGAGCCGTTAACGCTTGAATACGGAAGTTATACCGTAAAAGCGGTCGTTTTCAACGATTACGATATCCCAAGCGAGGTTGTCACAAAAGATTATCTTATCGATATTGCATTTTCTTTTGCACCCGAGGTCGAACCCGAAAGCGGAGATTACGAGCACACATTTTTGATAGAAGTTGATGTGCCCGTTATGTATACGTGATATTATACAACAGACGGATCGGATCCCACCAAGGAATCGAACAGATACATAAATCCCGTTCCTGCGGCCGAAGGCTACAATACTTATAAATTTGTTGTATATGCCAACGACGGAACTCAGTCCGAGATCGTCGAAAGAAATTATAACGTTGTTTTAAATACGAGTATCACGGCAGCCGATGCCGTAACGGCATTAAATCAGGGCCTTATCGACAGAGGCTATCTGGATGAATCTGGCCGTCACCGCGAAGGCATTGAAGGTACATACATTTTTATGTATTCTACGATCTATCCCATCGAAGGAATGGGTGATTTCTACTTTGTCGTTGAATACATTCAGGATGATCTGGGCAACAACAGAATGACCGGAACATAATATGCAATAGATTGCTACAACGGTATGTTATATACCGTTGATGTAGAGGGAGAGAACGGATACGTTCTTTCACCGTTATAAAACAAAGCGAAAGGAAAACCAAGATGTTTAAGATTTTAAAAGCCGAAGAGATCACGACCAACATATTTCTTATGGTTGTGAAGGCTCCGAGAGTGGCAAAAACCTGCCTCCCCGGACAGTTCGTCATTGTCAGAACAGACGAAGACAGTGAAAGAATACCGCTTACCATCTGCGATTATGACAGAGAAGCGGGTACCATAACCATCGTGTTCCAGATCGTGGGAGCGGGTACACAATTTATGTCTGAACTTAAAGAAGGAGATGCCTTCCACGATTTTGTGGGTCCTTTGGGCAAGCCTTCGGAACTTATAACCGACGGAGTTGATGTAACTTCAAAAAAGAACATTCTTTTTGTTGCCGGCGGTGTCGGAACCGCACCCGTTTATCCTCAGGTTAAATGGCTTAAAGAGAACGGCATAAATGCGGACGTAATAGTCGGTGCAAAAACAAAGAGCCTCATAATCTTAGAGGATGAGATGAAGGCAGTTGCAGGAAATCTCTATATCACAACGGATGACGGATCTTACGGCCGCTCCGGTATGGTCACAAAGACTATCGAAGATCTTGTAAACGAAGGCAATAAATACGATGTCTGCATAGCGATCGGTCCCATGATCATGATGAAATTTGTATGCAAGCTTACAAAGGAACTCAATATTCCGACCGTGGTAAGTTTAAATCCCATCATGGTGGACGGAACCGGAATGTGCGGTGCATGTCGTGTTACCGTAGGCGATTCGGTTAAGTTTGCATGTGTTGACGGTCCCGAATTTGACGGTCATCTTGTTAACTTTGATGAGGCAATGAAACGCCAGACACTTTATAAAACAGCCGAAGGAAAAGCATTCCTTGCCGCAAAAGAAGGCAATACGCATCACGGCGGATGCGGCAACTGTTCATAAGTACTTAACGATAGGAGACAAAGAAATGGATATGTTAAAGAAAGTGCCGGTACGTGAGCAGGATCCCGTAAAGCGCGCCGGAAATTTTGAAGAAGTATGTCTCGGATACAATGCCGAGGAAGCCATGGCCGAAGCTTCAAGATGTTTGAACTGCAAAAATGCCATGTGTATCAAAGGTTGCCCCGTTTCCATCAATATTCCCGCTTTTATAGAGCAGGTCAAGCTTGGAAATTTTGACAAAGCATATGACATCCTTTCGGAATCGTCAGCTCTTCCCGCTGTCTGCGGAAGAGTCTGCCCTCAGGAAAGTCAGTGTGAAGGAAAGTGTATAAGAGGTATCAAAGGCGAACCCGTTTCCATAGGTAAGCTTGAAAGATTCGTAGCTGACTGGGCAAGAGAAAACGGAAGAAAACCTCAGGGTGCCACAAGCAAGAAGGACAAAAAAGTTGCCGTTATCGGTTCGGGTCCCGCAGGTCTTACATGTGCCGGCGACCTTGCAAAAATGGGCTATGACGTAACGATATTCGAAGCCCTTCATCAGCCGGGCGGTGTTTTGGTATACGGTATACCCGAATTTCGTCTTCCCAAAGAAAAGGTTGTTGCCAAGGAGATCGAAAACGTAAGATCATTGGGCGTTAAGATCGAGACCAACGTTGTGGTAGGAAAGAGCGTTACCGTTGACGAACTTATGGAAGATGAAGGTTTTGATGCGGTATTTATCGGTTCCGGTGCGGGTCTTCCCAAATTCATGGGTATACCCGGTGAAAATGCGAACGGTGTTTTCTCGGCAAACGAATACCTTACAAGAAGCAATCTCATGAAGGCCTTTGACGAAAATTCCTCAACTCCCATCATGAGAGCAAAGAAAGTTGCCGTTGTAGGCGGCGGTAATGTAGCGATGGATGCCGCAAGAACAGCTTTAAGACTCGGTGCCGAAGTACATGTTGTTTACCGTCGTTCGGAAGCCGAATTGCCCGCAAGAGTAGAAGAAGTACATCATGCAAAAGAAGAGGGTATCATATTTAACCTTCTTTCAAATCCCACAGAGATCCTTACAGATGAAAACGGCTGGGTAAACGGTATCAAATGTATAAAGATGGAACTCGGCGAGCCCGACGAATCGGGAAGAAGAAGCCCTGTTGAGATCCCCGGATCAGAATTCGTACTCGATGTGGATGCGGTGATCATGTCACTCGGTACAAGTCCCAACCCGCTTATCTCTTCGACCACAAAAGGTCTTGAAATCAATAAGAGAAAATGTATCGTAGCCGAAGAAGAATTCGGTAAGACATCCAAAGACGGTGTTTATGCCGGCGGCGATGCCGTTACGGGCGCCGCAACCGTTATCCTTGCAATGGGTGCGGGAAAAGCAGCCGCAAAGGGTATCGATCAGTATCTTTCCAAATAAAAGGAGTATTTAACTATGCCATGGTGTCCAAACTGTAAACTTGAATATGTTGAGGGAATAAAGATCTGTCCCGATTGTAAGACCGCTTTGGTAGCTACTCTTGAAGAAGCCGAAGAGATCGGCAATCTCGAAGATGAGCTTAATGAAATATCATACGAATCGGTCGATGAAGAAGGTCAGATAGACCCCGATACCGAATTTGGCGGAAGTGACGTTGAAGAAGGTTTATATGCCGACGATGCCATGGCAGCCATTAAAAGTGCCCTTTTAGCCAAGGGCATCCCCGAAGAAGAGATCGCGGGTATCATTGAAAACGCACGCAGACGTGCAATGAACAACATACCCAAATACAGACCGTACAAAGAAAGATATTCCGAGAACAAATCGGCCTCCGGAGTGTTGATCGTATTCGGTCTTATAGGTCTTATCATTCTTTTGCTTAATACGATCGGCGTGATAACACTTCCGATAGCCGGAAGTTCAAAGTGGCTTGTGACAGGCGTACTTGCCGCTCTTTTCCTTATTT
>JAGCCY010000235.1 GCA_017651385.1 Lachnospiraceae bacterium | reverse complement strand
TCCGCCTTTATCCTTATTCTTTTTCTCACGCACGAACATATCGTAGATACAAGGCACAACGATAAGTGTCATCAAAGTACCGTATATCATACCGCCGATGACCACTATCGCCATCGGTCTTGACATATCCGCACCCATCTGAGTCGAGAATGCCATGATAAGAAGTGCGAGTATCGTGGTAAGCGCCGTCATGAGGACCGGACGAAGTCTGGTGATACCTGCATCGATTATCGCTTCTTTCTTGGACAAGCCTTCAGCCCTGCGCTGATTGATATAATCCACAAGCACGATACCGTTATTTACTATGATACCTGCAAGCATTACAAAACCGATCATGGCAACGATACTGATCTCAAATCCGGTAAAGTAAAGTGCCGCAAGACCGCCCGTAAATGCAAGCGGGATCGTAAACATTATGATGAAAGGCGAACCGAGCGACTGGAACTGTGCGACCATGATAAGGTAAATGAACACAACGGCAAGCACGATCATAAGCGATAACTGCCTGACCGCATCGAGGATCATCTCGTTCTCGCCTTCGTACTCAAGGCTGTAACCTACAGGAAGCTTTAACCCTTCCATATTCTTTTCCACATCCGCGGATACGAAGGTTATGTTGTGTCCGGGAGCAATGGTGGCATTAACGCCCACATATCTTGTCTGCTCCGTACGGAAGATCGTATTCATTCCGACTCCGTCTTCAAAATCAGCAAGTTCGTAAAGCGGAATCTTTTCTTTCTTGCCCTCGTCATTTGTATATTCGATCTCAAGGTTACTTATATCTTTTCTGTTAAGATCTGAGGTGTTCTCATCGTGAACATATACCGAAACATCGCTTGTGGCCGTGGTAAGCGTCGTAGCTACGGAAGGATCCTTAAGCTTATCGGATATCTGCATAAATACGGTCGCAACCGTAAGACCCTTATTTGCGGCTTTTTCTTTATCTATATGAACGCGAAGCTCGGGGCTTGCATCCGTTATATCACTTGAAACCTTTTCTACGCCTTCGGTATCTTCAAGAATCGCGGTCGCTTCTTCGGCCAGGGCATAAAGGGTATCAACGTCACGGCCTTTGATCCTTAAGCTTATTCCTTCACCGCCGAGTGCCGACATATCCATCATCGAAGTCTCGACCCAAACGGTTATACCGTCAATGTCGGAAGCGAGTTCTTTTATCTTTTCCGAAAGCTGCCCGGAAGACAATTCCCTGTCTTCCTTGGTGGTGATGTATATCTCCGATCTTGTGACGATTTCATCCGAAGATGATGCACCGAAGATGCTTAAAGCAGAACCCGATGACATTGCACCTATATCCACAACATCGGGTATCTCGGCGATCCTTTCGACCATAAGATCGGTCTCTTCTTTGATGTCAACAAGATCCGAATCTTCCGCTATTCCCAGAGAAACAGAGATCTGAGGAGACTCCATTGCCGGGAAATATGCCATACCGTTTGTATAAGCGCCGTATGCGGAAAGTCCCAAAAGACCCAGTACAAGCAAAAGAACAAGGGGCTTGATCTTAAGACAGAATCTTAAGAACTTTTCATAGCCTTTATAGAATACTCCTCTTCCTTCTTTTGCCCTGGGCTTTATCTTTTTAAGCATACCCGCGGCGCAGGCGGGAACAACCGTAAGTGCTACGGCAAGACTCGCCATGAGCGAGAAAGCTATCGTAAGACCCATATCCACAAACAGCTGCCTTGTAAGGCCCTCGGTAAATACTATGGGTAAAAATACACAGACAGTGGTAAGGGTCGATGCAAAGATCGCACCCGCGACTTCTCTTGCTCCTTGGATCGCGGCCTCCCTGACGGGAACGCCGTTATTTCTGAGCCTGTATATATTCTCTATAACGACTATCGAGTTATCGACCAGCATACCTACACCCAGGGCAAGACCCGAAAGTGAGATGATGTTGAGCGTAACTCCGCTGAAGTACATACATACGACGGCAGCTATAAGGCTTACCGGGATCGAGATCGCAATAACAAGCGTAGGCCTTATATCCCTTAAGAAGAATATAAGTACAAGTATTGCAAGTGCGCCGCCGATAAGAACGTTCTGGAATATCGTGTTCATGACAAGGTCGATGTAAACGCCCTGGTCCATCAATGTAATGATCGAAGCCGACCCGTAGCGTTCTTTTAACTCGTCGAATCTTGCAAGTATCTTATCGGAAACTTCGCCGGTGGAATAACCTGTCTGCTTCTGGATGGAAAGAACGACACCGGGCTTTCCGTTAACGTTTGTATAGGTCTCATCGGCATTGCTGGTCAAAAAAACGTCTGCAACGTCCGAAAGAACTATGACCTCATCGTCGGTCATCGGAAGCTTCATAAGAACCATGTTCTCAAGTTCTTCTTTGGTGGCGGGTTTATCGCCCACTCTTATAAGGTAGGAATCGCCGCCCTCTTCCACATAGCCCGCGGGCATTGAAAAGTTCTGTGCGGTCAATATTCCGGTGACCGTATCTATTGTGAGAATGCCAGTCATGTCAGCCTGTTCTTTGGCATCGGCCTTTGTGTCTTCAAGCTGTTCCCTTGCATCCTTTATCTGTTCTTTTGCATCTTCAAGCTGGGCCTTGGAATCTTCAAGAGTCTGCCTTCCGGTAGTGAGCTGTGCCTTTGATGAAGCAAGCTGATATTCGGTAAGGTCAAGTTTCGAAAGGCCGTTTGCAAACGCGATGACCGCCTCGGTCTCACCGTTATATAACTGAAGAATCCCGTTATCAACGGTCGCAAGCGTTGTATTTATCTCGTTAAGAGCAGAGGCTTGCGCCGCACGGTATTGATCGACCGAAAGACCCATGGTGAAATTTTTGATATTATCATCTATCTGGGCAATGCCCACATCTATCTGGCCGATACCCGCTTCTATCTGGGCAATACCGTCTGTAAGCTGAGTCTTTGCGGAAGAAACAGCAGCATCAAACTGAGAAAGAAGCTCCGTATTGCCTACACTGAAATCCATGCCGCTTACCAATGCACCAAGCGGAGTCGCATCAAGCTGTGTCTT
>JAGCCY010000234.1 GCA_017651385.1 Lachnospiraceae bacterium | reverse complement strand
GTCATCTCAAAGAGAAGCTTGTTGTTCTCCGTTTCACTCCAGTCAAAATCTCTGGTTATCGAATATGTAGGAATGGGATATTGGAAGCCTCTGCCATTGGCATCGCCTTCGATCATGGTCTCGATAAAGGCCTTATTGATCATGTCCATCTCTTTCTTACAATCCTTGTAGCAGAAATCCTGAGGCTTTCCTCCTACTATACACGGAAGCTCTGCGAGGTCGTTCGGTACCGTCCAATCAAGAGTTATATTCGAAAACGGTGCCTGTGTGCCCCAACGGCTCGGGGTATTAACACCATAAACGAACGCTTCGATACATTTCTTAACTTCGGGATATGTTAAATTATCTGCCTTTACAAAAGGAGCAAGGTAAGTGTCAAATGATGAGAATGCCTGAGCTCCTGCCCATTCATTCTGCATAATGCCGAGGAAATTGACCATCTGGTTACACAGAACCGACAAATGCTTTGCGGGTGCGGAAGTGATCTTTCCGGGTATCCCGCCGAGTCCTTCGGTAATGAGCTGTTTAAGCGACCATCCTGCGCAATAACCGGTTAACATGGACAGATCGTGAATATGGATATCGGCATTTCTGTGTGCTTCGGCTATTTCTTCATCATAGATCTCGCTGAGCCAGTAATTGGCGGTAACGGCACCGGAATTTGAAAGGATAAGACCTCCGACCGAATATGTAACGGTGGAATTTTCCTTAACACGCCAGTCTTCTACCTTAACGTAGCTGTTAACAACATCCTTGTAATCAAGAATAGTGGATTTCATGACGCGCATCTTTTCGCGCTGCTTACGATAAAGAATGTAGGCCTTTGCTACCTCCACGTAGCCGGTCTGCTCAAGAACTTTCTCGACACTGTCCTGAATATCTTCAACGTGAATCTGTCCGTCTTTGACTTTGCTTTGGAAATCGGCTGTCACGCGAAGGGCAAGCAAGTCAATTATATCGTTGCTGTATTCAATCTCCGTCGCAACAAATGCCTTCATGATGGCATCGCTGATCCTGGTGAGGGTAAAGTCAGACACTTCACCGTTTCTTTTTACAACCTGATACATTTTAAAAAATCTCCCTCCAAAATTTTGCGGAACACCCCATTTCCCGCGACTATATTTAGTGTAGCACCCCGATAAATTAAAGTCAATTGAAAAACACAACATATCGGAAAAAATTTGTTATGTGAACACAAAATATTGTGTGCGAGTTGTCTGAAAAATAGAAACAAAAAGGGAAAAACCATGTTTTTCCCTTAAATACGACCACAATATATTGTTGTTGCCGTTATCTGGTTGACAGAAACTCAAGTTCACGTCTTGCGGCATCATCCTTGGGATATTTTTCAAGATATGCGGCAATTTTTTCTTTTGCCGTGGAGAAATCCAGCATATATTCGTAAGCAATGGCTTCGTTGTACAAAAGTTCCTGCTCCCACTCCGCATCATCAAGATTAAGTCCCGATGTGAACGCTGAAAGCGCCGCAGGATAATCTTCCATCTTTAGGCGGCATACGCCGAGCTGATTGTAAACCGCGGCATTGTTGCCTTTCTCGGAAAGATAAGTATTGTACAGGGTCGAAGCATAATTGTAATCATCTATGGCTTCATAGGTCTTTCCGAGTATGAGTATCGTATCCGGATCCGACATGTCTTTGCCTTTTTCAAGATAAACCCTTGCGTTTGAATAATCCTTAAGATAATAACAGATCCTGCCCTTATCGTAATCCGACATGGATTGTGCACCTTCAAGCGTCGCCTTCAGGTAATTTCTGCCCGCATCTTCAAAACCCGCATCGCAAAGACAGAAATAGATATCTATATATGTATCGTAATTACCGGGTTCCGCTTCCGTAACCTTAAGAAAATCTTCTTCCGCGGAATTAAGATCGCCGAGTTTTAACTTTGAAAGTGCCCTGTAATAATATGCATCAGTTTCCTTCGGCTTTAAGCTGACTATTGAATCAAATACCGAAATGGCGTCATTGTAATCGCCGTTTAGATAATATGCGTAACCGAGATAGTAATTGATATCGTAATCCTTAGCCCTTACTATCCCGTGGCTTTCCGAAAGCGCTTTTAAAAATGCGTCTATCGCACCCTGATAGTTCTCTTCGTCAAGAGCCTGGATACCCTGCCGTCTGTAAACCTCTTTATAGTCTTCTCTTCCCGAACATGACGAAACCGAAAGCATCATGCACAGTACCAGAAAAATAAAAATCCCTTTTCTCACGTCAGTACCTCATAACCGCATTTAATATAATACGAACAAATTCAGTTTAGCATAACTGACAGTAATTTACATCCAATCTTTTTTTAAATTTATCGTTTCGCACATAGACCTTGACTTTTCGTTGTGCTAACTTTTAATATATAATTGAATTTTTCGCGGAGGAGACTTATCATGGGTGGATTTTTCGGCGTTGCCTCAAGAAAAGATTGTGTTTTTGATCTGTTTTTCGGTGTTGATTACCATTCCCATCTCGGCACAAGACGAGGCGGTATGTGTGTATGGGACAAAGAAAAGGGCTTTGACCGGGCTATTCACAACATAGAAAATTCTCCTTTCAGGACCAAATTCGATCATGACTTCCAGGATATGCACGGTTCACTCGGAATAGGCTGCATATCGGATTTCGAACCCCAGCCTCTTACGGTCCGTTCCCACCACGGCACATATGCCATTACAACTGTAAGTAAGATTAATAATGTGGAATAACTTACCGCTAAGGTTTTCGAAAAAGGTCATT
>JAGCCY010000233.1 GCA_017651385.1 Lachnospiraceae bacterium | reverse complement strand
TCGCTTCCGTATGTTTCAAGGCCGGACGACGAGGAGAGTATTAAGAAAAGCTTAAAAGATTTTTCGGGCGATGAAAGAGTAAAAGGTATTATAATCCATAATACCGAGGAACTTTTTATCGTAAAAGAATCGGGTTTTTCAAAAGAGAAGATCGCAGGTCCCGGCTTATATGCATGGAATAAAGAATCCGTAAGAGTTCTTTTAAACGATCTTGATAAGCTCATGTATCCTTACGAACTTTCAAAATATGAATTAAAGGATACGGGATATAAAGACGGGATCATGTGTGTATACGGAAGAACACCATTAATGATAACCGCAAATTGCGTAAGAAAGATCGAAAATGCCTGTATTAAAGGCAATGGTGCTCCTTTTTCGTATATACGGGACAGAAAAAATAAAGAATTGCCCGTTTTATTTCGGTGCGATTATTGTTACAATATAATCTATAATGCCGATGTGACATCGTTGCATGAATATATTAAAAAGGATATTGATTTTACGGGGAATCTGCTTTTGTATTTTACCGATGAAGACGGTAAGACGGCATATTCCGTTTATGATTTTTATAAAGAGCTTTTGAAGGGGAGGACTTTGACGTTTCCTGTTGAAGAGTACACAAAAGCATATTTTAATCACGGAGTAGATTAATTAAAATGGTCCAATATATAACCGCGCTGTCAAAATACTTTATCACGGTATTCATGATGCTCTATACTCTTGAATGCTTCATGGTATTCCGTTTTAGAAACGAAAGAGCAAGAAAAGGCGTTTATATACGTCAGATCGTTCTTACGATCCTAATGCACTTTTCGTGTTTTCTGTCTATCTGTTTAAAATCGGGGAATATAAATTTCCTGTTCTTTTATGCTATATTTCAGGTCGTGATCCTGGCTATCATGGCCGTTATCCCAATGATCTACCCACGTCTTAACAGACTCGTGATCAACAATGTCTGCATGCTTTTAAGCATCGGTCTTGTGATGCTTGCAAGACTCGATTTTTCAAAAGCCATCAAGCAGCTTGTTGTCGCATCGGTTTCTTTTATCATAGCGGTACTGTTTCCTTACGTGATGCTTAAGATAAAAAGGCTTCCCAATACGCCGATCTATTTTGCGGCCGGGGGAATACTTCTTTTGGGACTCGTTTATTTGAGCGGTTCTATCGCAAACGGCTCAAAACTTGCAATTTCCGTATTCGGTCTTTCTTTCCAGGCTTCCGAATTTGTAAAGATATTGTTTGTGTTCTTTGTGGCGGGAGCGCTTGCCAAGAGCACGTCTTTTTTAAACATTGTTTATGTTACGGTCATTGCGGCCATCCATGTTCTTTTGCTTGCTGCAAGCCGTGACCTCGGTGCTGCGCTCATATTCTTTGTGGTATATGTGATACTTATCTTTATCGCTTCAAGGAATTATCTTTATCTTTTGCTGGGTTCGCTGGCAGGCTGCGCTGCGGCAATGACCGCTTACAAGATATTCAGACATGTTCAGGTAAGAGTTGCGGCATTTAAGGATCCTTTCTCGGTCATCGATAACGAAGGATATCAGATCACACAGTCTCTTTTTGCTATTTCGGGCGGTAACTGGTTCGGACTGGGGCTTTTCGAAGGAACACCCGAGACCATACCTTATGTTGAGACCGACTTTATCTTTTCGGCGATAGCGGAAGAGCTCGGAGTCATATTCTCGATATGTCTTATACTTATCTGCTTAAGCTGTTTTCTTATGTTTGTGAATATTGCCTTAAGATTTAAGGACGATTTTTACAGATATATCGCCCTCGGGCTCGGAACCACATATGTATTTCAGGTTTTTCTGACCATCGGCGGCGGTGTTAAGTTCATACCTCTTACAGGTGTTACGCTTCCCCTTGTAAGTTACGGCGGATCGTCCGTTATGGCGACCATATTTACGTTCTTTATCATAGAAGGGCTTTATGTGGTCAAGGGCAGGCCTCAGGTCGAGGAAGAAACGGACGTCAAAAAATACGTTAAAAAGAAACCCGATAATTTCTTTACAAAGCAGAGCAACGTTGTCATGGGCTGTTCATACTCGGTGATAGCGATATTCCTGGCTCTCTGCATCTTTATCTGTTATTACGTTGCCACTTACGAAGAGGAATATATCAATAACAGCTATAATCCGCGCCAGGAAGTTTTGATCAGCAAAAATACAAGAGGCACGATATACAGCCGCGACATGGATGTGCTTGCACAGACCCAGACCGTTAACGGAGAGGAAGTAAGGTATTATCCTTATGCCAATATTTTTGCCCATGTGGTCGGATATTCCGTAAACGGCCGATCCGGTATAGAAGGTCAGACAAACTACTACCTTATCAATTCAAATCAGCCCATGGCGGAAAAGATAGCTGCGGATATCTCGTTAGACAAATACATTGGCGACAGTGTTGTGACCACGCTTGATGCGGGACTTCAGAAGACCGCATATACTGCGATAGGTTCTTATAACGGTGCGGTCGTGGTATCCAATCCGAAGACCGGCGAGATATATGCAATGGTCTCAAAGCCGGATTATAATCCCAATGAGATAGCTGATATCTGGGACGGGCTTATCAACGACAAGGAAAGCTCCGTTCTCTTAAACAGAGCTACCCAGGGTCTTTATCCGCCCGGTTCATGTTTTAAGATAGTAACGCTTCTTGAATATATTAAAGAGAATCCGGATACTTACAACAATTATTCCTTCGTGTGCCACGGAGAGCTTAATACCGACGATGGGAAGATCACCTGTTACAATCATGAAACACACGGAACCGTCAACTTAAAGAAAAGTCTTGCGGTATCATGTAACTCAAGCTTCGGAAATATAGGCCTTACACTGGACCGCAATGAATTTCAGAAGACTCTTGATAAGCTTTTATTTAACGGCGAACTTCCCGTTACCATGAATTATGCAAGAAGCGTATGTGATGTTGCCGACATAGATGATAACATCACAATGGTCAGGACTGCGTTCGGACAGGGCGATACGCTCATCACTCCGCTTCATTTAAATCTTATCACCTGTGCGATAGCAAATGACGGAATGCTCATGCAGCCTTATCTTATCGACAAGGTTGTAAATTCCAGTTTAAATACCGTAAAGGATTTTCCGAACAGTACGGAATATGCCCGCCTCATGACTGCGGAAGAGGCTGAGATCGTGGGCTCTATGATGGAAGAAGTCGTAAGATCGGGTACGGGCCGTAAGCTTAAAAACAGCACTTATACCGTTGCCGGTAAGACCGGTTCCGCCGAGTACAACGATTATACCGGTGCGACACACTCATGGTTTACGGGTTTTGCTCCGGCCGACGATCCCGAGATCTGTGTAACGATCATCTTAGAGGATGCGGGTACTTCGGGACTTCATGCCGTTCCCATGGCAAAGAAGATCTTTGATGAATATTTCAGACGTTTTGACGATTCTGAGTATGTTGACGAATAGGTATCTTTAGGGTATACCTTTTAAAGGGAAGGAATTGTAAGACAACTTACAATATTTGGAAAAAATGAAAAATACAACCAGTTGTGGCGGGATAGTCATACACAAAGGCAAGATCCTGCTTCTTTATAAAAATTACGGAGACAGATATTCCGGATGGGTACTTCCGAAGGGATCGATGGAAGACGGAGAGACTTATGAAGAGACAGCACTTCGCGAAGTGTTTGAAGAATCGGGAGCAAAAGCTGAAATAATCAAATATATAGATGAGACGAGCTTTGAATTCAACTGTTCGGACGGACGGATAGAAAAGCATGTCAGATGGTTTCTGATGAAATCGCCGAACTATTACTCAAAACCTCAAAGATCGGAATATTTTGAAGATTCGGGATATTATAAATATCACGAGGCATATCATCTTTTATATTTTGCAAATGAGAAGCAGGTGCTTGAAAAAGCATATGAAGAATATAAAAAGATCAGAAGAGAAAACATATTAAACGGCAGGGAAGACTGATCCCTGCCGTTTTGATTTTCTATAATACTGCCTCGATCGAAAGGTTCGGAGTTTTTGACAGATCTATGATCTCATCCCCGCATTTGAGCAAAGGCCTTGAAAGTTTAACCTGATTGATAAGGATGACCTCGGCAAGTCTTTCATCGGAAAGCCTTACCGTAAGTCCCAGCTGTGAATTGGCGATATGCCTTAATATCTGTTTCAACACAATGGCCGAATAGTTTGATTCGGTCTTTTCAAAGTTTTCGATCACCTGGAAAGGAATAAGCGACTGTCTGTAAGTACGGGCGGAAGTCATTGCTTCGTATGCGTCTATGATACTTATGTATTTTGCATAGGTATTGATCTGATCTTCCTTAAGATGTGAAGGATAACCTTTGCCGTCACATCTTTCATGATGCATTAAAGCGGCCTGCTTGACATCGTCGCTGAAACCGTTGTTGTTAAGTATCATGAAGCCCTGAAGAGTATGGGTCTTCATAAGTTCGAATTCCATGTCGGTAAGTTTTGAAGGCTTCCAGATGAGTTCGTAGGGAAGAAGAAGCTTTCCTATATCATAGAAGAACCCGCACTGGATGAGCGTAAGCATCTGATCGTTCGGAAGACCGATCCATGTTCCGAAAACTCCGGCGATAAGAGCGGAGTTAAGACAATGTGCGTATGTAAGATCGTCTTCGGACGGAAGCATATTGTAGAGATAATCAAGTAATAATTCGCCTGTTTTGGCACAGCCGGCAAGAATGGAATATATACCGATGAGTTCGGCATTATCGACAGGCTTGCCCTCTTTTATAAGACCGTCTATGATCCGTTTGTACTGAGGGATATAAGCGTTGTATGTCTTTTCGAAATTTTTAAACCCCGCACTTACACGGATCTTTTCAAAATGTGTCGTCGCGAAGTCTTCTTCTTCTTTGATCTCAACACACATAATGGAATGACGTGTTAACTTGGCAATGGCAATATCATCGAGAGTCGTATTTGCCGGAAACAGAAGCTCATTCTTGAAGTTAAGAACATCATCGGCAAGAACCATTCCGGGTTTCAATGCCATAACAGCGACCATTTTCATGACCGGATCCTCCGTGCATACAGTACGTTGATTTAGTCGGATTAATCGTTATCGTAAAACTCCATATTACAGATACATTTTATCATATATTGTGTCTTAAGTGTTAATATTTTCTTTTTAATAAGGACAAATCGTGTTATTATTTAAAAGAAAATCTAAGTTGTCTGTATTTACTTCGGAGGCAATGTGACTTTTAACGATTTTATGATCATCGGAAAAGACATCAAAAACTCTTCCGATATAATAAAAAAATTGAATAATAAAAAGCCTGTGTTAAATTGCTTCCTTGTGGCCGACAACAAAGGGACTCTTGAAATATATCCCGCAGCCGAGTTTGTACAGCCGGACTTAAATGCTTTGGATATCGATATCGTGGCAATATTTAAGAATAAAAAGGAAGCCTTCGAGTTCATAAGGGTCTTGGCCGATATCTCGATAAAGAAGTTTGGAAAACCCGATCTTATAAAAGCGTTACCCTTCTATGAAGAGGAGGTAATGTGATGGCTGTATTTCTTACGGTATTAAAAGTGATCGGCATCGTTTTGTTATCGATACTGGGACTGGCCCTATTTATCCTGCTCCTTGTGTTGTTTGTCCCGATAAGATATGAGGGAAACGGCTATTACAAAGAAAAGGATTATGATGCTTTTGCAAAAGTCACCTGGCTTTTGCATATCGTTTCGGTCAGATACCTTTTAAAGGAAGAAGACAATCTCATAATAAAGATCTTCGGTATAAGATTTAATAAGAAGAAAAAGAAAAAGGATCTTTACGATGAAGAAACGGAAGAAGATGAAGATTACATATTCGATCCGGAAAGTATTTCGTTACCCGATTTAAGCGGATCTTCATCGGAAAGCATAAAAGAAGAGGCTTTATCGATTCCGGATCAAAAAGAAGAGATCAAAGAGGCCGTAACACAAAAGCCTGAAGAAGAGGCAAAAGAGGAAGCCAAAGAAGAGCCCAAAGAAGAATCCAAAGAGAAGCCCGAAGAAGAACTTAAAGAAGAGGTTAAAGAGGAACAAGATAAGGAAACCGTAAAAGAAAAGAAAAAGCATAAATTCAAGGACGATAAGCCGGAGAGATCCGGGGAAGAGAAAAAGGACTCAACAAGCAAAAGTTTTTATGATAAACTTAAAGCGTATATTGAGATCATAAAGTCGGACAGCTTTAAAAACTCTTTTGAACTTTGTAAAAAGCAGATCGCAAAGCTTTTAAAAGCGGTTCTTCCTAAAAGATGGAATATAGACGGAACACTCGGCTTCGACGATCCGGCGACCACGGGAAAGGTGGCTGCGATCTACGGCTCGCTCATATATTTTATCGGTGATCACATACATATAACCGCTGATTTTGACGATCCGGTAATAGATGTTAAGGCCGATGCAAAAGGCAGGATATTCATCATCACTCTTGTGGTCGTGTTCATAAGAGTATGGTTCAATAAAAATATCAAAAAACTCATCGGTATGTTAAGATCGGTGGATTGAATGAGGGATGTATATGGAAAACAACAATATTGAGAAAAAGGACAAGAATAATGTAAGTACCATTATCGATTCTCTTTTGGGAGGCATGGATGCGGTACTTGCCACAAAGACGGTTGTGGGTGAGGCAACGCACATAGGTGATGTTATAATAGTCCCGCTTGTGGATGTAAGCTTCGGTATCGGAGCGGGTGCTTCGCTTGGCAAGAATGAAAAGGGCAGCAATAAAGGCGGCGGTGGCGGCGGTCTTTCCGGTAAAATGTCTCCGAGCGCAGTACTTGTTATCAAAAACGGGCAGACCAAGCTTGTAAATGTCAAGAATCAGGATACGATCACCAAGATCCTTGATATGGTTCCCGATGTTATAGATAAGTTTACAGCTAAGAAGAATATGCCTGACGACGAAGATGTTTTAAAGGCTGCTTTCCCCGAGGAAAATGAATAATCGTGTATAAAAGCAACGAAGAATTTGAAGAATTATTGAATAAAGGCGATGCGGAAAGTCTTCTTGAGTGCATGGAGTGGCTCAGGCACGAGGAAAAGCGCATAAGCAAAGAACGCGAGCGTATGGAAGCCGACGAACTTTTCTTTGACAAGAAAATGGAGATCTTAAAAAGCGGATATGCGTCGCTTGAAGCAGACAGAAAGAAGCTTCAGCGCGAGCGTGATATGTTCAATGCCGAGAAGAATGCCGACAGAAAATATTATTCGACCGAAGCGTACGAAGATCTTGCGGGTACTCTTTTTGCGGGCGTAAACAGTTATCTTGCTCTTAAAAGACGTTACAGGGATCTAGCATCGCTCTCGATATTGAACTTCAAGTTAGCTGCGCATGTAGCGATCCTCTGAAGTCCTGTCTAAGATGCCTTCAAGAGCTCATCGGAGAAGTTGATGGGCAT
>JAGCCY010000232.1 GCA_017651385.1 Lachnospiraceae bacterium | reverse complement strand
AGTACATAATCATACTTATCTCGGGACTTTTAGTGCTTGCCGTAAATAACAATTTCCTGATAATAGCAGGCTTTGTGTCCTGTATGGTCATCTTTGTGTTTCCCCTGTTTTTGCTCGGTACGGTAACGCCGTCTCTAGTAAAGATAACGGTGGACAGCCTTGATGATTCGGGAAGTGTTGTGGGTAAACTCAATGCATCCAACACGATAGGAAGTATCATAGGTACTTTTGTGCCTACATTCATAAGCATCCCCGCAGTGGGTACTTCGATCACGTTTTTGATCTTTGCGGGGATATTACTTATTCTTGCGATCATATATTTTGTTACGTCCAAGATAAATTTTAAAGAGGCCAAAAAGGTTCCGGTATCGATCGTCCTGTTCCTTGTATGTTGTCTTTTTGGCCACAATTCAAGCTTTGCGTTCTGGCAAAACGACTTAACATACGAGGGCGAGTCCGTATATAACTACTTACAGGTTTATGAGGATTCAAGAGAGGTGGTCCTTTCCACCAATGTTCTTTTCGGCGTTCAGTCCGTCTATATGAAAGAAAAAGGACTGACCGGCATGTATTACGACTACGCCATGGCGGCACCCTATATGGCGGGTATCAATGAAAAGAACGCGATTGATATCCTGATACTGGGTAACGGCACGGGCACTTACGCAACCCAGTGCAAGAGATATTTTGATCATGTAAATATCGAAGGTGTCGAGATCGACGGAAAGATCACAGACCTTGCCGTAAAATACTTTGACCTTCCCGCAGACGTTCCCGTTACGGAATATGACGGAAGAGCTTATTTAAATGCTACGGACAAGACTTATGACGTTATCATGGTGGACGCATATCAGGATATTACGATACCTTTTCAGATGTCTTCGATCGAGTTCTTTACCCTTGTAAAAGAACACTTAAACGAAAACGGTGTAATGGTCGTAAACATGAATATGCGCGGAAGTTCGGAAGGTAATATAAATCAATATCTTGCGGACACGATATCGCATGTTTTTGATGAAATATATACCGTAGACGTAACATGGTCCACAAACAGGGAACTGTTTGCGTCGAATGATCCGGATATGCTTTTAAGGTTCGATGAAAATGTTATAATTGAAGACGATGAGGAACTTACAGCATCGATGAACCGTATAAGAGACAATCTTGAGAAGTATGTCCCGGGCGATTACCTTATGACCGATGATAAGGCTCCCGTAGAGCTTCTGGGAATGAGAGTGATCGACGAGATAATAAGCGATGAAGTAACTTATTACAGGCAGGTATTTAAAGAGCAGGGCCTTGAGGGATTGCTCGGAAACTAAAGGAGGATAAGATGTTTAAAAATAAGGCGAATGACTCAGTGGTATTTTTTGTGGGTCTTGTGATGGCGGTAGTCGGAGGCTATTTCTTTATGCACAATGTGCAGGTGGACACCTCTATGCTGTTTCGCTTTTCACTTTTCGGAAGGCGTATGGACGGACTTATATTTGTGCCGCTTATCGCAAGCGTTATTTTTCTTTTTTATAAATACAACACGGTATCAAAGATATGCTGCCTGGTAAGCCTGTTGCTCATATTTGCCAATGTGATAGCCAACTTAAGGCTATACTGGCTATCCACGACACTTTTTTCAACGATAGTGATCTTCGTTCTTTTCTTCGGAGGACTCGGCCTCGTAATGAGAAGTATTTTTGCAAATCCGGAAGGAAAGCACGGGAAAAATTATAAAGAACAATAAAGCGGAGGGTTATAAGATGGCAAATTTTAACATAAGAATGTATTCGGATACGCTTAAAAGAACGATTTCTTTTCTCATGTATATTCCAAACGACAAGCGTCCGCCCATGCCGGGCACACCGGTCAAAGAAGAAAAACCGATAAAGACAATGTTTTTGCTGCACGGTTATACCGGGGATGCGTTTAACTGGATACCTGAGTGGGTACTTGAGGAGCATGATATCGCACTTGTGATTCCTAACGGCGAGAACGGCTTCTGGCTTGACGGTTTATCGACAGGCCATAAGTATGATACCTTTGTGGCGATCGAACTTATGGATTACGTAAGAAAAACATTCAATTTAGCGCTTACGGCCGAAGATACTTCCGTTATGGGATTTTCCATGGGCGGTTTCGGAGCACTTCATTTCGGCCTTGCCCATCCGGACAGGTTCAGCAAGGTATTTGCACTTTCAAGCGCCAATATAGTCAAAGGACTTCAGGGAATGACGGAAGAGACCGAAAATCCCGTTGCCAATTATGCATATTATCATGAGTGCTTCGGAGATCTTAACACTGTTCTTGAACGCGACACCAATCCCGAAGTGCTTGTAAAAAAATTAAAAGAAGCTGGCACAAAGATTCCCGATATCTACATGGCATGCGGTACCGAGGATTCTCTTATCCATGCAAACCGTGAACTTCACGAGTTCCTTGATAAGGAAAATGTAAAGCATGTTTATCTTGAGGGCCCCGGCATTCATGATATGAACTTCTGGGAAGAGTATGCCAAGAAATTTATCGATATGGCTTTCTGATCATAAAAAAACAAAAAAATTGCATTTCATCCTTCTTAATTTGCAACTCACCCGGGCAGGTATTGCCCGGGCTTTTTTTATGTTTTATGGTGAGATCACAGAAGAGGAAAAACCAAAAACACCGAATCGATTTTAAGATAAAGGAGATAAAAAGTGAAAGCCATTGAAGTAAACAACTTACACAAAAAGTACAAAGAGACGACTGCACTTAACGGAATTTCGTTTGAGGTCGATGAAGGAGAATGCTTCGCGTACCTGGGCGAGAACGGAGCGGGAAAGTCCACGACGATCAACATCCTAAGCACGATACTTGAAAAGACCGCAGGCGATGTAAAGGTACTGGGAGCCAGACTTGGCGTCGACGATGCAAAGATAAGAGAGAATATCGGGATCGTCTTTCAGAATTCCGTTCTCGATGCAAAGCTTACGGTAAAAGAAAACTTATACACAAGAGGTTCATATTACGGATACACAAAGTCGGAAATAACCAAAAGACTTTCGGAACTTGGAGGAGCGCTTGGACTTGACGAGATCATGAACAGAAGATACGAAAAACTGTCGGGCGGACAGAGGCGGAGAGTCGATATAGTAAGGGCACTTATAAATAAGCCCAGGCTTCTTTTTCTGGATGAACCCACAACGGGACTCGATCCGATGTCCAGAAAGCTTGTATGGGACTATATAGATTATCTCAGAAAAGAAGCGGGTCTTACAATCTTTTTAACAACTCACTATATGGAGGAGACAAGGGACGCAGACAATGTAATAATCATTGATCACGGCAGATTAATAGCAAAAGGAACTCCGAACGAGCTTAAGAGTAAGCATACAAGCAACAGGTTCGTCTGGTACACCGGAGAAGCCGAAGAATCCAGGATTCTTTTAAGACAGAACGGATTCTCCGAAAGAATAGACTATGAAAAAGATCATTACAATGTGTCTTTTGCCGGAGACATAACCGAGTTCTTATATAAGAACCGTGAAAGGATCACAAATTTCGAGATAATAAAAGGCACAATGGACGACGTATTTTTAAATCTTACGGGAAAGGAACTTAATTATGAATAGATTTATGGGATTTACAAGAAGAAACATTCTGATATATTTCAAAGACAAGAGTTCGATCATCTTTTCAATGATCACGCCGATCATCGTTTTTCTGCTTTATGTTCTTTTCCTTAAAGGAACATTTGTAAACGGTTTAAACAATGCGGCAGCACCGATAAAGGATTTTATAAAGGCCGGAGATATCGACAGTCTTGCAAACGGTTTTCTGCTTGCGGGCATCCTCGGATCTTCGCTCATAACGGTTCCATATAACTGCCTTATAACGATAGTAAACGACAGAGAGCGTAAGGTAGATTACGATATACTGTCCACACCATTAAGCCGTGTCGAGATCATCTTAAGCTACTTTGCGGGAGCGGCTGCGTGCGCATTTATCATGAGCGCGGTCATCTTAACGGTGGGACTTACGGCTTTATCACTTAGCGGAGAGATGTATTTAACGGGAAAGGTTATTGCAATGCTCTATCTTACGGCACTTTTAGGATCTCTTTCCTCAACGGCGATCTTTATGATAGTGGTAATGTTCTTTAAGACAAATGCAAGTGTCGGTGCTTTCATGGGCATAATCTCAGCGGCAGCAGGCTTTATCATCGGAGCATTCATTCCCCTGTCGGAATTTTCGAAAGGTGTCCAGAACTTCTGTTTTCTTTTCCCCGCGACCGCAGTTACGATACTTTTGAGAAGAAACATATTATCGGGCGTTCTTTCAAACATCGACACCACTCTTAACGGACTTGACGGCGGACTGTTTAAACAGACTGTGGAAGAAGCATTTGACTTTAAATTTAAATTTATGGGAAATCTTTTGTCTGAGGCAGGGACATGTTATTATATATTGGGTGTGACGCTTCTTGCGGTTATCGCGATCGGCGTGATATATCCCAAAGTATACAAAAGAAAGTAAAGGATAGAGATGAAAGTTACCGTCAATAAGATTCCGGAAGGCTCACCGGAGAATGCCGTTATAAATGCGGTCAATATCGATGACAATATAAGTGCGGCGGTCTCGCTTCTTGAAAACGGTGAAAGAACGCTTGTGGGATATAAAGACGGGGATAAGTTCCTTATAAAAGAACCTGCTGTCTACTATGCGGAAGCGGTTGATGAAAAATGCTTTGTATACACAAAAGACAGCTGCTATGAACTTAAACAGAAACTGTATGAACTTGAGGCGATGCTTGACTTCAGGTTCGTGCGGGTTTCAAAGTCAATGGTGCTTAATATTAAAAAGATCAAAAGTGTTAAGACAGCGGAGAATGCACGCATGAATGCGGCTCTCCTTAACGGGGAACAGGTTGTGATATCAAGATCGTATGTAAAAGATCTTAAAAAGAGGCTCGGATTATGAAAAATACATTAAAGATTCTGATCGAACAAAGCAGTCTTATCGCATTTTTAATACTGGTAGGCATAAGTATCGAGGAATTCATCGAATTGTTGAACGGCGAGCCTTTTTATCTGGACTGGTTCATACCGGTCTCGATCGTGATCGTAAGTGTTCTTTCAAGTCTTCCGTCACTTTTGATCCTGAAAGAGAGGGAAACGGACGGTAAAAATTCCAGATGGTTCCTGATACTCCATTTTCTTCTGGTATATGTGATCGTAATGGGATCGGGGTATTTCTTCAGGTGGTACACGACTTTTCAATACTTTGTATATACGAGCCTGATCTATGTATGCATATATTTTGCCGTCTGGTTTGTAACGCTTTTATTTTACAGGCACGATGAAAAGATGATAAATACGGCATTGGAAGCTTTTCGTGACGATGAATGAAAATAACTGATTGCACTTGGGCCTTATGGCATGATATAGTTTTCTATGTGGGGTCATAAGGAGCTTTTAAATGACGTACGATGAAATTATCTTTAACAGGTTCGCGGGACCTGCGATCATTCTTCAATATGACGGTGAGACCGTTATAAATCTTAAGTTCAACGATAAATATCTTCCCGAATTAGGAATGAACATTGCCGAAGAGGACTACTTAAATGCCGATCCGTTAAGTGCTTTTGGCGATGCCGATAAGGCGGTGTATTTAAGTGCTCTTCACAGATGTGTGCAGACCGGAAACGATACGACCTGTGAAACATGGCGAAAGCTTATGTCCAATTGCTGCGGAGCGGATATGATATATATCAAAAGCCGTTTTGTTTTTGTGGAAAGCAGTAACGGATTGGCTGTCGTATATGAGACGATAAGAAACATCACTCCCGAGCAGCGCACTCTTGAGGCTCTGACCGACAGTGAGAGAAGATATAAGCTTGCGAGCGAACAGATCAATATATACAACTGGGAATATACTATCGCCACCAAGGAGATGCGCCCCTGCTACAGGTGCATGCGCGATTTGGGCCTTCCCGCACTCGTAAGAAATTATCCCGAGCCTGCGATCGAGATGGGGATCTTTCCTCCCGACTATGCGGATATGTATCGTGAGATGATGCGTAAGGTCGATGCCGGTATCCCGGAGATCGAAGCTGACATTCCGCTTACCGTGGGTCGTGTTCCGTTCAGAGTAAAGTACACGACAGAGTTTGATGAAAACGGAAAGCCGGTAAAGGCGTTCGGTTCCGCTACTCTTATTTCCGAGACCGAGCTTAAGCAGATCAAGCTTGACAATAACATCATAGAAACGCTCGCGGAAGAATATACCTGTATTTATCTTGCGGATCTGTATAAGAAAGATCTTAAGGTCATCAAGCAGGACGATCTTTTTGATATTGAAAGATCGGGAAAGACTTATATCGATATAGCCAATCTTATAGTACCCAAACTTGTGGTATACAGCGGTTCATATGCAGAGAAACTTCTGGATGTCGATTATGTTCAGAAATCTCTTTTCAACGATTGCGACAGAAGAGAGTTTAATTATAAGGATGACAATATCGGCCGCTGGATAAGGGTCAATTTCCAGGTGGTAGAGCGTGTGGACAGCGATGTATCGATGCTTCTTATCACATGTTCGATAATTGACGACTTAAGAGCCAAAAAGATGGATGCAGACCGCCTTATAGCGGTACAGAAGCAGGAACTTGAAGCCCGTCAGGAGATGCTTATAAAAGCCGTGGACGAAGCCAACCGTGCCAATTCCGCAAAGACGGCGTTCTTTTCCAATATGTCCCATGACATACGTACTCCGATGAGTGCCATTACCGGATTTTCAAAGCTTGCACTTGAGGAGATCGATAATAAAGAGCATGTAAAGGATTATGTCGAGAAGATAATATCCGCAAGCGACCATCTTTTGAGCCTTATAAAAGATATCCTCGATATGAGCCGTATCGAAAGCGGCAAGATGGATATTAATCCGGTTCCTTCAAATCTTAAAAATCTTTGCCGTGAATGCGCGGAAATGATAAGGGACAGCGTTATCGACAAGGGTCTTGAATATGAAGTCGATATAGACGGAGTCGGTGACGGAAACGTTTATTGCGATAAGTTAAGGTTCAGACAGATAGTTTTAAACCTTCTTTCGAATGCATACAAGTTTACTCCGGGGGGCGGAAAGGTTTCTTTTATCGCAAAGAAGATATCGGACAAAGACAAGCCTTTGTATGAGATAAAGGTTAAAGATACCGGTATAGGCATGTCGCCCGAGTTTAAGGAAAAGATCTGGGAAGCATTTTCACGAGAAGAAAATGATATCGTTCGCGAGACTCAGGGAACGGGGCTTGGAATGCTGATCGTAAAGAATATCGTAAACTTAATGCAGGGCACGATAAGTCTTGAGACCGAGCTTGGCAAAGGAAGCGAGTTTACAGTTGTGATTCCTTTGAAAGTATGTAAAGAGGACGGCGTATCGGTAGAGAAAACTGCCGTGAAGTCGGCTGCTCTTGAAAAGAGGTATGACGGAAAGACGATCCTTTTGGTCGACGACACAAATGTAAACCGTACTCTTGCGACTCTTGTACTTAAAAAGTTCGGTTTTACCGTAAAAGAAACCTCGAGCGGTATCGATGCCGTTGAGATCGTAAAGAATTCAAAACCGGGAGATATCGACCTTGTTCTTATGGATATTGAGATGCCTGTAATGAACGGCCTTGAAGCCACGCGAAAGATCAGAGCGCTTGAGGATCCGGTTCTTTCAAAGATACCGATAGTGGCCATGACGGCCAATGCTTTCGAATCTGACATTCAGGCCACAAAAGAAGCCGGCATGAATGCTCACGTCACAAAGCCGTGTGTAAAAGACGATCTGATAAATAAGATAGATGCAAACCTGTAAAGGTTTGCATCTTTTTTGTAAAAGCCGGGCATAGGATCGGCCGTTAACGGAATATAACGGGGCGATCGATGTCATGCAGAAAATCGGTGTCGGAATCTTCGGCGGAGTTAACGCTTAGGGTACCGTTGTCGTCAGTTTCGATATAAAGCATGATCTCAAACGGCATTCCCGCATGGCCCACACGTTCGGATAATACATAGATGGAATTTTCGGATTCGGTATTTACTCCGTAAGCCCCGACATATATTTCGACGGGTTCGCCTTCGGTTTTCCTGTAAAGTTGTGTATATCCGTCGCCGTAGAAAGCAAATTCAAGATGCACAGGCTTGCCGTTTTTGTCGGTCACGTCGGAAAAATACATTCCGTTTCCCGCATATTCGGGGATAGATTCACTGTTATATATACCGTCCGAATCAATGTATTCTTTTAAAGTGTCATGATCGCTGTGAATACCGAAACGGGAAAGATCGGTTTCGCCTTCAAAAACTTTTTCGCCATCGATCGCGACCGTAAGGACCGTGTCGGGAAAGTTAAAGAAATCCGACAGTGTTATTTCGGTGATGCCGGGTTCATCCCAGTATTTTCCGAAATTTGAAAAACTTGAAAATCTTAAGGTCTTTCCTTTGACCGTAAAACCGTGTTCGGGCTGCTCTTCAAGTTCTGAAGGATCATCGGGTGTAAATTCACCCGCCCAGTATGCATTGGCGTCCGACATATATTCCATGTAAAGAGCATCGTTCATATGATAGAAGGTAAACCATTCGCATAGACCCTCTGCATCTTCATTTTTAAAAGTAATGCAAAGCTGATCGTATACAGGGTTTATGTAATAAGAACCGGGACCGTCCAGAATGATTATATCGTCTTCCCCCGGATCGGGTTCGGGAACTTGGGCCGGATCCGTGACGGGAATGTTGGGCTTTACGGTTTCAATACTCTCGGGTACCTTTACGCATCCCGCCAAAGAACACATAAGGCTTAAAAGCCCAATGACCATCAGTGTTTTTTTCATGATAAAATTCTCCTTTGACCTTAAAACTATATGATATTCTATCACAAACCCATGAGTATTTGATTGCTTTTTATTAATATTTGCGAAATTGTGCGAATATTCTTTTCTTTCAGCGCAATTTGTGGTAAAATTACCTTAAAAAGAGGAGGGATAAGGAATGCAGGATTACAAGAAAATTGACTACTATAAAAATAAGGATGTTGTGCTCCGTTATATACCGGGGCATTTTGTAACACCCAATTCACATGTTAATTACTATATGGACTTAACGGATATGAAGTCCAGACAGCGCGAGGCGAGAGCTACCGGCGAAGAACTTGCAGAAATGTATATCTCGACAGAGATCGTGGATACGGTTCTTTGTCTTGATAATATGGAGGTTGTGGGTGCATATCTTGCCAACAAGCTTACAAAAGCCGGCATAGTATCCATGAATTCGCATAAGACGATATATATAGCATCCGCCGAACAGGATGCATACGGACAGATAGTGTTCCGTGAAAACACCAAGCATATGGTCAAGGGAAAGAGGGTTCTGATCCTTCTTGCCACAGCGACTACAGGTACATCTTTGATGGGTGCGATCAAGTCGGTTGATTATTACGGCGGTACCGTAATGGGTATTTCCTCGATATTCTCTGCAGCCACAAAGGTAATGGGAATCCCGATCAACTCACTTTATTCCACTAACGATCTTCCCGATTACAGAAGCCACAATCCTGCGGATTGTCCTATGTGTAAGGAGCATATTCCGATCGATGCGCTTTGTAACGGCTTCGGTTATTCCATAGTATAATTTTTATTAAAAATACCGATTTTTCCAAAGAATTTTATGTAAATCTATTGATTTGCATAAAATTCTTTGTTATGATTTTT
>JAGCCY010000231.1 GCA_017651385.1 Lachnospiraceae bacterium | reverse complement strand
TCTTAATTTCAACGTTAACGTTTTTTAGTATTGTTTCGGCGCCGTACATGACGGCGCCGTTATGAATCTGGTAGATCATCTTTTAACCTTAATGCTTTCTCTTGGATCTTATCACTACTGCCGAAATGGGCGGCATCGTGATCTCGTGCTTTCCGTTTGCTTCGATCCTTACATCCAGTGATCTGTTGTCGTATCCGAGCTCGTCCGTATACATTATACGCTCGTAAGCCGTTCCGTGAATATTTATCAGATCCATAAAAGAAACGGAAAGTTTTCTTTCGTTTGTATCTCTGTTTATCAGAACTATGGTCGCGTTGTCTTTTGTAAATCTGCCGTACCCTATTACAAAAGGTTCTCCTACAAGTTTCATTAGCGATCCGTACTTAAGTTCCTCGCTTGCCTTATGGATATTGATCATCTCACGATGAAACTCTATAAGCCCCTGATCCTCACGTCCCCAGGGATAGGTACGACGGTTATCGGGATCCGTAAAACCTGTTAAGCCCGCTTCATCACCATAGTATATAGTGGGCGCACCCGTCCAGGTCATCTGTATTATGACCGCCTGACGCATGATAGCCTTATCAACACCTTCATCGGCCACATGAGCCCCAACGCTTCCGCTTCGACCGACTTTTCCGTTTGTACGCGTCAAAAATCTTGAATGGTCATGATTTGAAAGCTGATTCATGGATACCGAAAGAGCGGAATTAGAAAGCCTGTAGTGCGCATTCCACATAGCCTCCCAAAATGCATGAGAATTACCGAGCATATCGGGTCTATAGTCATCGCTGTGCTTCTGCATACCCGTAAGAAACCATGTAACAGGCTCCATAAAACCGTCATAGTTCATAACGGAATCCCATTCTTTTCCGTTAAGCCAGCTTGCGGGATCCCCGTAGTGCTCCGCAAGTATCAAAGCTTCGGGATTGGCATCTTTTACATATCTTCTGAAACGTTTGAAAAACTCATGGTTGAACTCCGGCGAATGGCCTATGTCTGCAGCCACATCGAGTCTCCAGCCGTCTACATTGTAGGGTTTTGACACCCACTTTGCCGCGATGTCCATTACTTTATCGAAAAGCTCGTGAGATGCTTCGTAATTAAGCTTGGGAAGCGTATCATATCCCCACCAGCCGTCATAATTGCCATTATACGGCCAGTTATCCGATTTGAAGTCAAAAAACTTTCTGTACGGACTGTCTGCCGAAACATATGCTCCCTTTGCATAGTCTTCACTGTCTTCGTATATCCTTTCACGATCCAGCCACTTGTTGAAGGAACCGCAGTGATTGAATACACCGTCCAGAATGACTCTTATACCGAGTCTGTGCGCCTCCTCCACAAGGTGCTTAAACAGTTCGTCGGATGCTTCGAGGTTTTCCTTTGAACAGACTCTTGTCTGATACTTTGTGGCATGTCTGTTATCGCTGTCACCCGGCTCTAAGCATTCTCCGCCGTCTTTGACTATCTTTCCAAAGTGGGGGTCGATATGTTCATAGTCCTGACTGTCATATTTATGATTGGAAGGGGAAACAAAAAGAGGGTTAAAGTATATACAATCTATACCGAGACCCTTTAAGTAAGGGAGTTTATCTATGACACCCTGAAGATCACCGCCGTAAAATTCCTTTGTGCCGTCGACATTCGGTATCTTGTACCAGTCCTCAACTTTATTGACCGGACCGCCTACATAAAAATACTCACCGTTTTCAACATCGTTTGTGGGATCTCCGTTGCAGAACCTTTCCACATAGATCTGATACATTACCGCACCTTTTGCCCATGCGGGAGTATGATAACCCGGTATTATCCTGAAAAGATTATGAGGTACCTTTTCTTTGGAAATACCCCTTGCATCGTATGTACAGCGTATCCTGCCGGCATGTATCTCAAAATAATAATAAAAGTCGTCCTGGTTGAGCGTTACCGTACACTCGTAATAGTCAAAAGCCTTATCCTCATCCACCTTTGACATAGGGTATTTCTCGCCCTCGGATGAAATAAGGTATACACTGTCCACGCCGCTGTTCGCGGTACGAAATCTTATCGAAACATTTCCGTAAGGATTCGGCTCGGCCGGAGATATATAATTTTCGGTAGTATCCGAGAAAAGTGCCTTGCTTATAAATATCGGACGCATCTCCACAAGGTACTTTTTGGCGTCTATTTTTCTTTTATCATCATCGTTAATCATAGCGTTTTCACCGATACCCATCCCCTTTTGTTATATTACCATATTTTAATGATAAAGGCGACTTTTTAAATAGTTATCTGCAAAAACCACAGTTTTTTACATAAAAAGAAAAGCGGTGCTTACGCATCGCTCGTTCTTTTGAGAAGGTATTTCTTCTTATGGGGTATAGCAAAAAACTATATAATGTATTGGGGGGTTACAAGTGTATATTAGCAAACCCCTTGTAAATCGTAAATGCTAAGTCTCACAAAATTTACAAAAACACTGATTAACTTTTGTGCAGATTGCACAATTATGCAAACAAGGCCTCAAATTCATCTCGTCCGATCTTTTCTTTTTCAAGTAAAAGCTTTGCACTTGCATGAAGAACGGACATGTGATCTTTGATGATATCTTCGGCTTTCTGATAACACTCATCGATTATAGCCTTTACTTCACGGTCGATCTCGCTTGCGACTTCTTCGGAATGACCCTTTGCATGTGCAAGATCACGACCGATAAATACCTCATCGTCTTCATCTTCATAGCAGATCACACCGATGTTTTTGCTCATGCCGTATTTTGTGACCATACGTCTTGCCATCTTTGTGGCCTTCTTGATATCGCTTGATGCTCCCGTCGTGATATCGCCGAATATAAGCTCTTCAGCAATACGGCCGCCGAGCGATACCATGATCTCCTGAAGCATCCTGCCTCTGGTCAGGAACATTTCATCTCTTTCGGGTAAGGGCATTGTATAACCAGCCGCGCCGAGACCCGTAGGGATAATGGATACCGAATATACGGGTCCCACATCCGGAAGCACATGGAATAAGATCGCATGACCCGATTCGTGATAAGCCGTGATATTCTTTTCCTTATCGGAGATGATACGGCTCTTCTTCTCGGTACCGATACCGACTTTAACAAAAGATTTTTTGATATCTTCCTGAGTAAGATACTGTCTGTCTCCCTTGGCTGCCTGAATGGCCGCTTCGTTTAAAAGATTCTCAAGATCCGCTCCCGTAAAGCCGGCTGTTGTCTGTGCGATGTCTTTAAGGTTTACATCATCGCCCAGCGGCTTATTCTTTGCATGGATATTAAGGATCTCTTCCCTTCCGCCTATATCCGGAACACCGATCGCGATCTTACGGTCGAAACGACCGGGTCTTAAGATGGCCGGATCAAGTATATCCACACGGTTTGTCGCTGCGAGTACGATTATTCCGGAATTTTCTCCGAAACCGTCCATTTCCACAAGCAGCTGATTAAGTGTCTGTTCACGTTCATCGTGGCCACCGCCCATACCTGTACCACGGCGTCTGGCTACGGCATCTATTTCATCGATAAATACTATACAGGGTGCGTTCTTCTTGGCATCAAGGAAAAGATCCCTGACTCGGGATGCACCTACACCTACAAACATTTCCACGAAATCGGAACCCGAAATGCTGAAAAACGGAACATTGGCTTCGCCTGCGATAGCTTTTGCGAGAAGTGTCTTACCTGTTCCGGGAGGTCCCTCAAGCAAAACGCCCTTGGGTATCCTGGCTCCTACCTTCACAAACTTTGCGGGATTTTTCAAAAACTCAACGATCTCTTCAAGTTCATCCTTTTCTTCCCTGAGTCCCGCAACATCCTTAAGGGTTATCTTGTTTTCGCCGCCCGCATACATTCTGGCACGTGATTTTCCAAAATTCATCATCTTGGAACTCTGTCCGCCGCCCGCTGTCTGCGAAGTCATCATTACGAAAAGGAACACACCCACGATTAGGATTATGAGAATTGGAAGCATGTAGGTCAAAAACCAGTTCTGCCTCGGAATATCTCCTATATAGAGCGGAACATCCTGCTTCTCCAGCAATTTCTCGATTTCGGTAACATCGGTCACGAACAGTTCTTTGAAGCTTCCGTCATTGAATGTTACCTCTGCGGCACCGGTCTCGTTGTTGGCATTTGGCTCAAGCACAACTTCTTTTACAAGACCTGCGTTGATATCTTCGATAAGTTTATCCTTTGTATAATAGTTCTTGTTCTTCTGCAGGAATGAAAGGATAATGGCGCAGATGAGAAGAGCTATCATCAGGATAAAATAAATTCTGTAGCCCGAATTTTTCTTAGACAATTTATTTCTCCTTTTAGTCGAACACTACTTCACCTATATAGGGAAGGTTTCTGTATAGCTGATCGTAATCAAGACCGTAGCCCACTACGAAAACATCGGGAATCTTAAAGCCCGTATAATCAACATTGACATCAACGACTCTTCTGTCCGGTTTGTCAAGCAAAGTGCAAAGCCTTAAACTGTTCGGTTTTCGCTCACCGAGCATCTTAAGAAGATAAGAAAGCGTACGTCCCGAGTCAACAATATCTTCAACCACAAGAACATCCTTATCCTTGATGGACTCGTCAAGATCCTTGACTATTCTAACGACACCGCTTGACTTTGTGTCTCCGCCGTAACTTGAAACCGACATGAAATCAAGAGATACCGGAAGGTTGATCCTCTTTGCAAGCTCGCACATAAAGAAACTGCCGCCCTTAAGCACACATACAAGGTGTACTCTCTTGCCTTCATAATCCTTTGTGATCTGTTCGCCTATTTCCTTGATGCGGCGGTCGACTTCCTCTTCGGATAAAAGTTCTTTAACATGATGTTTATCCATTATAAAAACTCCTTTTTACTGTCAAATATGATCTTTATCATACGCTTTGTATCATCCGTGATCTTCGGAAATTCGCTTATCCTGTGCCCTATGACCCACCATACATGCGGGCCGTCTGCTATGATAAGTGTTTTTTTCCTCTCTGAGATCGGGATCTTTTCGTCTATATAATAATCCGATAGTTTTTTCTTATTAAGGCTTTTATCTATCGTAAGATAATCACCTTCCAAAGCGGTCCTCAGCATCAGACATTCAGTTATTTTATCATAATCAAAGCATTTCGTATACTTAT
>JAGCCY010000230.1 GCA_017651385.1 Lachnospiraceae bacterium | reverse complement strand
ATTAAAAATGCGAGAGAAAAAGCAGGCATGACGCAGGAAGATCTTGCCAAGCGGGTTTTTGTCACGAAACAGGCCGTAAGCAATTGGGAGAGAGGTAAGAATTTACCGGATGATAAATACAGCTTGTACCATTCCTCGCGGGTAAGGTCCACTTTGACCGCATCAACGATCTCTTTAAGGTGGACAGGATTCATCGTACCTGCTATAACCTGCATTTTTGCGGGATGACGCAGTATCCATGCTATAGCGATCGCTGTCTTGCTTACGCCGTATTTATCGGCAAGTTCTTTAAGCGCTTCGTTGATCTTGGGGAATTCGGGGTTGTCCACGAACACACCCTTGAACATTCCGTGCTGAAGCGGCGACCAAGCCTGGATCGTGATGTCGTTCAAGCGGCAGTAATCAAGCGCACTTCCGTCTCTCATTATCGAAAGATCGGTGGTCTTGTTGTTCATGTAAAGATCCTGATCGATAAGCTGTGACTGTTCTAAGGACAGCTGAAGCTGGTTTATCTTAAGAGGCTGCTTCACATATTTCTTTAAAAGCTCGATCTGCATGGGAAGTGTGTTGCTTACACCGAAGTGACGTACTTTTCCGGATCTTTCGAGAATGTCAAAGGCTTCGGCTATCTCTTCGGGTTCATATAAAAGATCGGGGCGGTGAAGCAAAAGAGCATCAAGATAATCGGTCTTAAGCCTCTTTAAAATACCGTCAACGCTGTTTAATATATTTTCTTTGCTCCAGTCGAAGGTTCCGATATCAAATCTTAACCCGCACTTTGACTGGATGATAACATCCTCACGCTTTATACCCGTGTTTTTGAAGGCATCGCCGAAGCGTTCTTCGGCATCGCCGTTGCCGTAGCAGGTGGCGTGATCGTAGAAATTGATACCGAGGTCATATGCGTTTTGGATCACATCCTCGGCTTCTTTAACCGATAAAGCGGGCATTCTCATACATCCAAGTACTATTCTTGAAGAATTATCGGGTCCGCCCGAAATGTCTAAATATTTCATTTTATCCTCCTCATCTGCCGCATCGCGGCCCAAATACTGTAAGACCGTTAAAACACAGTTTTTGCTTTTCCATCCCCTTAAACGGTCATATATCTAGGTTATATATTTTGGCTTAATGCCGCAACCCCAAATGAAGCTTTTTTCTTCTCATATTTTAATTTCCGCCGATCCATAAACAAACAATAAACATTCAATAAACAATTGCCGTAAGGGGTTTAAAAGTTAAACGGGTTTGTGCTAATCTGATTCCAATAAGGTCTAAGACGCAGTCGGAAGGCGTGAAAATGAAGATCAATACATTAAGTCTTATTGAAGGCGCGAAAAAGGCAAGCGGCCTTACGGTGATAATCGATGTGTTCAGAGCATTTTCGCTTGAGTGTTACTTAAGCGAGATGGGAGCGGCAAAGATCTGTCCCGTCGGGACTATCGAAGAAAGCTTTTTAAGAAAGCAAAAAGACCCCGCCTGTATCCTTATCGGCGAGCGGCACGGAAAGATGTGCGAGGGCTTTGACTTCGGAAATTCGCCTTTTCAGGTCGATCCAAAAAGGATAAAGGGGTCCACAGTCATACATAACACAAGTGCGGGGACGCAGGGTGTCATAAATGCCGTAAATGCGACAAAGATCATAGGAGGAAGCCTTGTAAACGCCAAAGCGGTCGCGGCATATATACTTAAGGAAGATCCCGAAGAGGTTTCACTTGTATGTATGGGAAACGGCGGAGTAAGGCCCGCTCCCGAGGATGAGCTTTGTGCGGAGTACATTAAAAGCCTGCTTGAAAATAAACCGGTTCCCGACATGGATAAACGGACAGATGCGCTTAAAGAACACGGTGGAAAGCACTTTTTTAATCCCGATACGCAGGATGTATTTCCAGAAGAAGATTTCTTTCTGTGCACCAGGCTTGATATCTTTGATTTTGTGTTGTTGATCGAAAAAAACGCGGAAGGCTTTGTGTCAAAGAGAATCGATGTAAAATAGTTTTTTTAGAGGAGGAGAATATGAGTGAACTTGATATGATCAAAGAAAGACATTCGGTAAGGAACTATCTTGATAAGCCGATAGAGGCGGAGAAGCAGGAAAAGCTTAAAGCCCTCATCGACGAAGCCAACGAAAAAGGAAACCTTCATCTTCAGTTTATCGAAGATTCGGGAAAAGTTTTTTCAAGGATCATGAATAAGGCGATGGGTCTTTCAACCGCGCCGAGCGTGATCGTATGTATCGGTCCCGACGACGATACGCTTGATGAGAGAGTCGGATACTACGGTGAAAAAATAGTCCTTGCGGCACAGGAGATGGGACTCAATACCTGTTGGGCCGGAACATACAGCGGCAACAAGGTTGAAGCGGATATCAAAGAAGGCGAGAGGATCTCGATAGTGATAGCAATCGGTTACGGTGCCAATCAGGGAAGACCTCACAAGTCCAAATCTTTTGAAGAGGTTACGGCGGGAAAAGCCGAAAAGCCCGACTGGTTTGTACAGGGCGTTGAGGCGGCGCTTATGGCTCCCACAGCCATTAACCAGCAGAAGTTTTTGATCACATTAAACGATGACGATACGGTTTCCATAACCGATAAGGGCGGAGTTTTGAGCAAAGTCGATCTTGGGATAGTAAAATATCATTTCGATATCGCATCAAAAGCCGCACGCGGGTTGTAAAAGTATAAAAACGGGCTGTTACGTAAAAAACGTAACGGCCCGTTTTGGCGCTCTTTTGCTTTAATTTCACATTAATGTCCGTTTATTACAATGAACATACGTTTATTAATTGTCCACACCTTTAAGGGGGAGTGAATATGAAGAGATTTAAAGTATGTGCACTTGCGGTCGTAATGATCTTTTCTTTGATGCTTACGGCATGCGGAAGCAGTTTAAAGGAAACGACGGGTAATATCACCAATCCGAAAGGTAACGGAAAGGTTATAGTACAGGGCAATCCGGGTTATACGGATAATGACGGATCGAACTTCAATTTTTTTGGAGGGGGCAATTCACAGCCTTCGTCACCCGGAAATCCTTCAAATAAGATCGACAAAGAAGTGGCATCCAAGATAACACCTACAGCCGCAAAGAGTGTTCAGTATGTAAAATATTCGGATCCGAGCGGATATTTTACTTTGGAAGCACCGTCCGGCTGGAAGGTAAAGACCGGGCTTAAAGGGACAAATATAATGGACCTTGTAAGCTATGCCATAAATGTATATGATCCAAAGAACCCGGATCTGCAGGTTTATTTTAATCTAAACTGTGTTGCGGGTGTAAAATCCGAAGAAGCTCATGACTGGTACAATTATTATTACGGTTTCCAGGAAATGATGTCACAGTTGCCCGTCGTGGAGAAGAATACCACTAACAGTTTTTATGAGGCGATGGGACCTTTATACGGATATTCAAACTTCAACGTGGTGGAAAATCTGGGAGCAGCGCCTTTGGGCGGAGATCTTATCATGGGTGAATGCGTATCAAGCTACTCCGGTAATGACATGGAAGGTGTTTTTACCGCCTGGGTTACCGATGGATATACTTCTTATGTGAATGTAAATATGTTTGATCCGTTCTCGGCTCAGATAGATGCAGGCGTACGTGTTGCATATGATATCGTAATGGAGACGGCGCCGAAGGGTGAGTTCGTGGAATGGCAGCCGATACTTGAGCATATCCTTTCATCGATAGCATTTACGAAACAGTTTGAAAGAGACAGAGCGGAGGCCTGGAAAGCCATCACACAGATATCTTATATCATTTCCTCAAATGCGGACGCCATAAGTAACATTATAATGTCGGGATATGAGAGCAGAAACACTTCATATGATATCTCAAGCCAGAAATACAGTGACGCAACTTTGGGATATGAACGTGTATACGATACCGAGACGGGAGAGTACTATAAAGCGGAGAACGGTTTCTCCGACTGGTATACGGGATCAAGATACGAGCCCGTCACCAACGATTCGGGTTATCTTGTACCGGTAAGCGGATACATAAACTGGAAGTAATAAGGAAGTATAAAAAAGACATCACATCGTGATGTCTTCAGAGTGTAGACAAAGTCCACGGCACCGGCCGTGGATTTTGTCTTTTAAAAGTGCCACAAAGCCAGTAATTATCTGGGTTTTT